>JAFEEJ010000147.1 GCA_018241145.1 Pseudomonadota bacterium
GACAGAACCCAAGCTCGGCATCCGCGCCTCGGCCCCCTGCGAAATCGCATTCGCCGACTACCGCGCGACGCCCGAGGAGGTGATCGGCGAGGAAGGCCACGGCTTCAAGATCGCGATGGGCGTGCTGGATGCCGGCCGCATCGGCATCGCCTCGCAGGCCGTGGGACTGGCGCGCGCGGCCTACGAGGCCACGCTGGAATACGCGCGCGAGCGCAAGGCGTTCGGCCAGTCGATCGGTTCGTTCCAGATGATCCAGCAGAAGATCGCCGACATGAAATGCAAGCTGGATGCCGCGCAGGTCCTGACGCTGCGCGCGGCCTGGGCCAAGCAGGAAGCGGCGAAACACGGCGGGCGTTTTTCCACCGAGGCGGCGGTCGCCAAGCTCACGGCTTCGGAAGCGGCGATGTGGATCACCCATCAGGCCGTGCAGGTGCACGCCGGCATGGGCTATTCGAAGGAAATGCCGCTGGAGCGCTACTTCCGCGACGCCAAGATCACCGAGATCTACGAGGGCACCTCGGAGATCCAGCGGCTGGTGATTGCGCGGAACGAAACCGGTCTGCGCTAAGCTTTTGCCGGTGAACGACACCGGCGCCCACGACGAAGCCAGCATCCGCGACGACCGCCTGGTCGTCGCCATCTCCTCGCGCGCGTTGTTCGATCTCTCCGAATCGCACGAGTTGTACGAACGCGACGGGCTCGAAGCCTATCGCGCCTACCAGATCGCGCACGAGAACGACCTCCTCGAACCGGGCGTGGCGTTCCCGCTGGTGCGCAAGCTGCTGGCGCTGAACGCGCCCGCGCCGGCGACCCCGCGCGTGGAAGTGGTGCTGCTGTCGCGCAATTCCGGCGACACCGGCCTGCGCATCTTCAATTCGATCCAGCACCACGGCCTTGCGATCACGCGCGCGGCGTTCACCTCGGGCGAACCGACCTCGCAATACATCGCACCGTTCCGCGTCGACCTGTTCCTTTCGGCCAACGCGGAAAACGTCGGGCGTGCATTGAAGGCCGGCGTGGCGGCGGCGACGATCCTGCCCTCCACGACGCGCAACGTCCATCCGCGGCAGTTGCGCATCGCCTTCGACGGCGACGCCGTGGTGTTCGGCGACGAATCCGAACGCGTGTCGCAGGAACAGGGCGTGGCGGCGTTCTACCGCAACGAATCCGAACGCTGGAACGAGCCGCTGTCGGGCGGCCCGTTCCGCGGCTTCCTTGCGGCGTTGCATCGCCTGCAGGCCGCGTTTCCCGCGGAGGATTCCCCGATCCGCACCGCGCTGGTCACCGCGCGCTCCGCGCCCGCGCACAAACGTGTCATCCTCACGTTGCGCGACTGGGGCGTGCGCATCGACGAGGCGCTGTTCCTCGGCGGACGCGACAAGGGTCCGTTCCTGGAAGCCTTCGGCGCCGACATCTTCTTCGACGACTCGCGCATCAACGTCGAATCCGCGCGCCGGCACGTCGCGACCGGGCACGTGCCGCACGGCGTATCCAACGCGTAAAACACCGGTCGTGCGGCTACAATAGTCGGCTCCGCCTCATCCGACCTGGACCCACATGGCCGCCGCCCTCGATCCGTTCGACCTCTACGACGTGCGTTCGCTGCTCAGCGACGAAGAGCGCATGGTGCAGGACACCGTCGCGCGTTTCGTCGACGAGCGCGTGTTGCCGATCATCGGTGAGTGCTTCGACAAGGGCGTGTTTCCGAAGGAACTGGTCGGAGAACTGGCGAACCTCGGCCTGCTCGGCAGTTATTTCCCGGAGGAATACGGCTGCGCGGGCATGAACGGCGTCAGCTACGGCCTGATCTGCCAGGAACTGGAACGTGGCGATTCGGGCATCCGCAGCTTCGTTTCGGTGCAGACCTCGCTGTGCATGTATCCGATCTTCGCGTTCGGTACCGATGAGCAGAAGCAGCGCTGGCTGCCGCCGATGGCGCGCGGCGAGGCGATCGGCTGCTTCGGGCTGACCGAACCGCAGGGCGGTTCCGATCCCGCGAACATGAAAACCAGCGCGAAGAAGGATGGCGGCGACTGGCTGATCAACGGCGGCAAGATGTGGATCACCAACGGCAACCTCGCCGACGTCGCGATCGTCTGGGCGCAGACCGAAGACGGCATCAACGGGTTCCTCGTCGAAAAGGGCATGTCCGGGTTCAACGCGCAGGAAATCAAGCACAAGATGAGCCTGCGCGCCTCGGTCACCAGCGCGCTGTTCTTCGACAACGTGCGCGTGCCGGAAGCCAGCCGCCTGCCGAAGGTGAAAGGCTTGAAGGGCCCGCTGTCGTGCCTGTCGCAGGCGCGCTATGGCATCACCTGGGGGCCGATCGGCGCGGCGATCGCGTGCTTCAGGGAAGCGCTGGAGTATTCGAAGGAACGCATCCTGTTCGACAAGCCGGTGGCGGGCACGCAGGCGATCCAGTTGAAGCTGGCCGACATGGCGCGCCGCATCACCACCGCGCAACTGCTGTCGTTGCAACTGGGGCGTTTGAAGGACGCCGGCAAGCTGCATCCGACGCAGGTCTCGCTGGCCAAGTGGAACAACGTGCGCATGGCGCTGGACATCGCCCGCGAGGCGCGCGACATCCTCGGCGGCGCCGGCATCACGACCGAACACTGCCCGATCCGGCACGCGCTCAACCTGGAATCGGTGATCACCTACGAGGGCACGGAAACCGTGCACCAGCTGGTGGTCGGCCGTGAAGTCACCGGGATCAACGCGTTCTGACCGCCGATTCGCAAAGCGTGGATCACGGAGCGCTCGGCCATGGAAGGCGGGTTCGAGTGCGCTCGTTGCTCCTCGCGTTCAGGGACGAACGCGGACCATGACGCGCGGCGCCCGACCCGGCGAAGCCATGCACGGAGACCTCACGATGAAACCCATGATCCCGATGATGCTGGCGGCCGGCGTGGCCGCGCTGTTCGCCGGCCCCGCGTCTGCCGCGGTCAATGTCAACGCCGTGCACCTGGCGCTGGATTCGCTGCTGGTGGCCACCAGCAAGATGTCGGTGGTGAACGCGATGAACAAGAACGGCAAGCCGCCCTCCAGCAACGCCGAGGCGAACCTTGGTGCGCCGAACACGATGACCACCAACGAGATCGGCAGCATCGTGGTCGCCGACGGCGGGGTCATCAACATCTATCTCGCGCCGGTCACCGGCACCGATCACGGCTTGGTGCAGCTGGTACCCAAGGCGACCAAGGATGCCAAGGGGGGCACGGCGGTCGGCTTCGTCTGCAGCAGCCCCAATATTCCCGACATCGCCAGCGTGTCGTCCTCCTGCAGCTATGTTCCGCGGAAATAGGGCGTGAGTCCCGCCCGCAACGATCCGCAGGCGAGCGTCCCCGATCCCGTCCTGGAAACCGCGCGCCTGGTCCTGCGCGTGCCGCGGATCGAGGATTTCGATCGCTACGCCGAACTGCTCGCGGACGAGCAAGCCGCGCGTTACATCGGCGGACAACTGCCGCGCGCGCCGGCCTGGCGCAAGTTCCTGCAGATGCCGGGCGCATGGATGGTGCAGGGGTTCGCGATGTTCTCCGTGATCGAAAAATCGAGCGGCCGATGGCTGGGCCAGCTCGGGCCGTGGAGGCCGGAAGGCTGGCCGGGCAATGAAATCGGCTGGGCGTTCCATCCGGATGCATGGGGCAACGGATATGCCGCCGAAGCCGCGCAGTCTGCGATGGATTGGGCCTTCCAGACACTGGGTTGGGATTCCGTCATCCATTGCATCGACCCCGAAAACCTGCCTTCGCAACGCCTGGCGCAACGCATCGGTTCGCGCAAGCTCGGCCCGGGACGATTGCCGCCGCCCAACGAAAACACGCCGATCGATATCTGGGGCCAGACGCGCGAAGAATGGTTCGCACGCTGAACACGCCGCGGCCACCCACCCGCAGGGTCGACGGCATCCTGCTGCTCGACAAACCGGCGGGCATCAGTTCCAACCGCGCCCTGCAGCTGGCGAAGCGCCTTTTCCGCGCCGAAAAGGCCGGCCACACCGGCAGCCTCGATCCGCTGGCGACCGGCCTGCTGCCGATCTGTTTCGGCGAGGCCACCAAGATCGCGGGCTGGCTGCTGGGTTCGCGCAAGGCCTATCGCGCCGAATGCCGGCTGGGGATCACCACCGACAGCGATGACGCCGAGGGCGCGGTCCTGCGCGAGCGTCCGGTGCCGGTGCTGGATGAGGAAACGATCCGGACGCAACTCGCCCGACTCACCGGCCGCATCACGCAGGTTCCCCCTGCGTACTCGGCGCTCAAGCAGCAAGGCGTGGCGTTGTACAAACGCGCGCGTCGCGGCGAGGTGGTGACGCCGCCGCCGCGCGAAGTGGAGGTGTATCGATTCGACCTGATCGAGCGGCTCGGCGAGGACGGATTGCGCCTGGACGTCGAATGCGGGTCAGGCACTTACGTGCGAAGCCTCGTGCGGGATCTGGGAGAAGCCCTGGGCTGCGGCGCGCATTTGACCGCGCTTCGGCGCTTGTGGGTCGCGCCTTTCACCGCGCCGCGCATGGTGACGCTGGAACGGCTGGAATCGATCGGCGCGGAAGGCGGCGCTCCGGAGCTGGATGCCTGCCTGCTGCCGCTGGAAGCGGGGCTGGCGGACGTGCCGGAATTGCCGGTCGATGCGCAGGCGCAGGTCGCGCTGGCGCATGGCCGCAAGGTCGCCAGTGGGGCCGCGCCCGCGCGCTATCGGGTGCACGATGCCGGCGGGAGCCTGCTGGCACTCGTCGAAGCGGACGGCCGCGCGTTGCGCGTCCTGCGGGGGTTTTCGTCCGGGTAGCGACCATGCGTACAAGCCCGCTGTCCTGGACGGGGAAAGTCCGAAGCAGGCTGGTCGGCGCGCGCGAACCCTTGTTGCCGGCCGCTTGCGCCAGCTACACTATCCGGCTTCACCCCGCGGCTTTCCGGCCGTTTCACCACGGCGGCGGCTTGTGCAAGGATTTTGATCCGTGCGTCCATCCATGGCGCCGGGATCACGAGGCGGATCGCCTGTCCGCGCTTTGCGGCAAAACCCTTGCACAAGCCTCGCGCCGGTACATGTTCTTGCGATCATCACCGGTCGCGAAAATCAAAATGCGGACTTGAAGCCGCCATCCGTGGCCAAAAGCTCCGTTGTCCGCACTTCCAGACGAAACCGAGGCAACCATGTCGCTCTCCACCGAACAAACCAGCAAGGTCATCGCGGATCATCGCCGCGCGCCCACCGATACCGGCTCGCCGGAAGTCCAGATCGCGCTGCTGTCCGCGCGCATCGATCACCTCGCCACGCATTTCGCCGCCCACAAGCAGGATCACCATTCCCGCCGCGGGCTGCTGAAGATGGTGAATCATCGCCGCCGGCTGCTGAACTACCTCAAGGCCAAGGACGCCGAACGCTATCAATCGCTGATCGGCAAGCTGGGGTTGCGTCGTTGAGGTCGTTCGTGCGTTCGTCCATGAACGCGAAGCTCAAAAAGCGGACATCCGTGTCCGCATGTTTGATTTCTGCATCCATCCATGCATGCGAAGGTCAAAAAGCAGCCATCCCCGGCTGCACTTCTCAAAAAATCAGGAAACAACCTCGTGGCTAAAGTTACGAAGACATTCCAATACGGCCAGCACGAAGTCACGCTGGAAACCGGCGAAATCGCCAAACAGGCTTCCGGCTCGGTGCTGGTCAGTTGCGCCGGCACCGTGGTACTGGTCGCCGCGGTCGCCGCGAGCAAGGCGCGCGAAGGGCAGGATTTCTTCCCGCTCACCGTCGACTACCAGGAAAAGTTCTACTCCGCCGGCCGCATCCCCGGCGGCTTCTTCAAGCGCGAAGGCCGGCCGACCGAAAAGGAAACCCTCACCAGCCGCCTGATCGATCGCCCGGTGCGTCCGCTGTTCCCCGAGGAATACAAGAACGAAGTACAGGTGATCGCCACCGTCGTTTCCCTGAATCCGGAAGTCGACGGCGACATCCCGGCCCTGATCGGCGCGTCCGCCGCGCTGTCGCTGGCCGGCATTCCGTTCAAGGGTCCGATCGGCGCCGCGCGCGTGGGTTACGTCAACAACCAGTACGTCTTGAATCCGACCAAGACCCAGTTGAAGGATTCCGCGCTGGACCTCGTGGTCGCCGGCACCGCCAACGCGGTGCTGATGGTGGAATCCGAAGCGAAGTTGTTGTCCGAAGACGTGATGCTGGGCGCGGTGATGTTCGGCCATCGCGAGATGCAGAAAGTCATCAATACGATCAACGAACTCACGGTCGAAGCCGGCACCCGGACTTCGAACTGGCAGGCGCCCGCGCGCAACGAGGCGATGGTGGGTGCGCTCAAGGATGCCGTCGGCAACCGCATGATCGAAGCCTTCCAGATCCGCGACAAGCTGCAACGCCGCGACGCGATCGCCGCGATCAAGCAGGACGTGATGCAGTCGCTCGCCGGCCGCGCGGAATCGGAAAACTGGAACGCCGCGGAACTCGCCAAGGAATTCGGCGAGCTGGAATACCGCACCCTGCGCGACGGCGTGTTGAAGAGCAAGACGCGCATCGACGGCCGCGCGCTGGACACGGTGCGCCCGATCACCGCGCGCGTCGGCGTGTTGCCGCGCACCCACGGCTCGGCGCTGTTCACCCGCGGCGAAACGCAGGCGCTGGTGACGGTCACGCTCGGCACCATGCGCGATTCGCAGATCATCGATGCGCCCGAAGGCGAATCGAAGGATCCGTTCCTGTTCCACTACAACTTTCCGCCGTACTCGGTGGGCGAGTGCGGCCGCATGATGGGGCCCAAGCGCCGCGAGATCGGCCACGGACGCCTCGCGCGCCGCGGCGTGCAGGCGGTCAAGCCGAGCATGGAACAATTCCCGTACGTGGTGCGCGTGGTTTCGGAAATCACCGAATCCAACGGCTCGTCCTCGATGGCCAGCGTGTGCGGTTCTTCGCTGGCGATGATGGATGCCGGCGTGCCGCTGACCGCCCCGGTGGCGGGCATCGCGATGGGTCTGGTGAAGGAAGGCGGCGACTTCGTGGTGCTGTCGGACATTCTCGGCGACGAGGATCACCTGGGTGACATGGATTTCAAGGTCGCCGGCACGTCCGAAGGCGTGTCCGCGCTGCAGATGGACATCAAGATCGACGGCATCACCGAGGAGATCATGAAGGTCGCGCTGGCGCAGGCGCGCCAGGGCCGCCTGCACATCCTCGGAGAAATGGCGAAAGCGTTGTCCGCGCCGCGCGGCGAGATGAGCGAATACGCGCCGCGCCTGCTCACCATCAAGATCCACCCGGACAAGATCCGCGAAGTGATCGGCAAGGGCGGCGCGACCATCCGTTCGATCACCGAGGAAACCGGCACCACCATCGACATCAGCGACGACGGCACCGTGGTGATCGCCTCGGTCAACCGCGAAGCCGCCGATGCCGCGAAGAAGCGCATCGAGCAGATCGTTTCCGACGTCGAGCCGGGGCGCATCTACGAAGGCAAGGTCGCCAAGCTGATGGACTTCGGC
>JAFEEJ010000148.1 GCA_018241145.1 Pseudomonadota bacterium
AGCTTCCCTTCGTCGTGCACCACATTTCCGGTTGGGTGCTTCCGGGCGTCTATTACACCGAGCAACTTCGCCCTTACATCACTACCCGTACACTGCATTTCACTTATGGAGGTGACTTGCACAGCATTCAGTCCGAGTGGTTGCGTAGGGCTTCGTCGTTGCCAGCAAAACAGGCGGCGCCTTACCTTTGTCGATACGGATTCTCCGGCGTCCTGTTGCAGCGAAACATGCTGAAGCGGGCCGCCGAGATGGAAAAGCAATGGACCGCAGTACTCGGCGAAGCGCCGACGTTCAGTCGGGACCAGGAGTATTCGTTTTTCGATTTGCGAGGATTTTGCATTGCGCACGGCATCCCGGCGCAGGACATGGAGCTGGTGAAGGCGCGGTTGCTCCGGCAGATGGGCAATCCGCACTTGTAGTGAGCGGCATTTCGCGATTGAAACCACTTGCTGCCACACCAGTGGAGTCAAGCTTCCGAACGCAGGCAGAAGCGTGACGACATCACGGATATTCAGTGGAAGATTGGCGAATAATTAGTAGCGATTGCTGAAGTGCGACAACGCTTCCGGGTTGGCCAGCGCGTCGGTGTTCTTCACCTCTTCGCCGTGGATCACCGCGCGCACGGCCAGTTCGGAGATCTTGCCGGAGATGGTGCGCGGGATGTCGGGCACCTGTTCGATCAGCGCGGGTACGTGGCGCGGGGTGGTGTTGTCGCGGATCTGCGCCTTGATCTTCGCGCGCAGCGCGTCGTCGAGTCGCGCGTCGCGCGCCAAGCGCACGAACAGCACGATGCGTTCGTCGCCCTGCCAGCGCTGGCCGACCGCGACGGATTCCAGCACTTCGGGCAATTGTTCGACCTGCCGGTAGATCTCGGCGGTGCCGATGCGCACGCCGCCGGGGTTCAATGTCGCATCGGAGCGGCCGTAGATGATGATGCCGTCGTGCGCGGTGAGTTCGGCGCGGTCGCCGTGGCACCACACGCCGGGCACTTTCGAAAAATACGCGGCGCGGTATTTTTCGCCGTCCGGATCGTTCCAGAACGCCACCGGCATCGAGGGAAAAGGCGCCAGGCAGGCGAGTTCGCCGGGTTGGCCGCGCACCGGCTGGCCGGCTTCGTCGAGGATCTCGACCTTCATGCCCAGCCCGCGGCATTGCAGTTCGCCGCGATACACCGGCAGCAGCGGATTGCCCAGCGCGAAGCAGGAAATGATGTCGGTGCCGCCGGAAATGGAAGACAGCAGCACGCGTTCCTTCACGTCGCGGTAGACGTAGTCGAAACTTTCCGGCGCCAGCGGCGAACCGGTCGACAGGATGGTCTTGAGGTCGGGCAGCTTGTGGGTTTCGCGCGGCTTGACGCCCATCTTGGCGGTGGCGTCGATCCATTTGGCGCTGGTGCCGAACACGCTGATGCCCACTTCGTCGGCGAGGTTCCACAGCGCGTTGCCATCCGGATGCGTGGGCGAGCCGTCGTACAGCACCACGGCCGCGCCTACGCTGAGCGACGAGACCAGCCAGTTCCACATCATCCAGCCGCAGGTGGTGTAGTAGAAGATGCGGTCCTCGCGCTTGAGGTCCGCGTGCAGCACCAGTTCCTTCAGGTGCTGCAGCAGGGTGCCGCCGGCGCCGTGCACGATGCACTTGGGCACGCCGGTGGTGCCGGAGGAATACATGATGTACAGCGGATGGTCGAACGGCACGGGTGCGAAATCGATCGCCGCGTCGGCCGGCTCTTCCGGCGCGTTCCAGGAAACCGCGCCGCGCAGGCCGTCCAGCGACAGCGGCTCGCCGGAATAGGGCACCACGAGGCAGCGTTCGATCGAGGGAATCGCCGCCAGCACCTCGCGCAACTTGGCGAGGCAATCGTGGCGCTTGCCGCCGTAGGGATAAGCGTCCGCCGCGACGAGCACCTTCGGTTCGATCTGGCCGAAGCGGTCGACCACGCCCTTGACGCCGAAATCCGGCGAGCACGACGACCAGATCGCACCCAGCGAGGTCGCGGCCAGCATGGCGATCACCGTCTCCGGGATGTTGGGCATGAACCCGGCCACGCGATCGCCGGGCCCCACGCCGGCCGTCTTCAGCGCGTGCGCGATGCGCGCGACTTCCGCGTGCAATTGCGCGTAGCTGAGTTCGCGCGCGTGGCCCCATTCGTTGCGGAAGACCAGGGCGGGGCGCTCGTCGTTGAACCGCAGCAGGTTCTGCGCGAAGTTCAGCCGCACGTTGGGGAACCAGCGCGCGCCGGGCATGCGCCCTGCATCGACCAGCACCGGCTCGTGCTCGCCGCTGGCGCGGATGCCGCAGAATTCCCACACCAGTGGCCAGAATTTCTCCGGATGGCGCACCGAGAAGTCGTAGAGCGGCGCGTAGCGGCGGATGTCCTCGTTGCCGGTACTTTCGCGCACGTGGCGCACGAACCGGCTGAGATTGGCGCGTTCGGTGCGCTCCGGGCCCGGTTGCCAGAGCGGGAGGTCGACGTTGGCGGAGGTAGGGTTCATGAATTCCGTGAATTGTAGTGGAATGCGTTCAGGGACCGCAGCCTGCCCCGTGACCCCAGTCACGCGCGGCGGCAGCGAGGATGCTATAAAGATAACCTTGTCGTTCGTTCCGGTGCTCCTCCCATGTTGCAGCGATTCCTTGTCGTCGCCCTGTTCCTGCTGGCGGGGTTGAGCCTGTCCGCGTCCGTCCCCGTTGCCGCGGCGGCTTCCGATTCCGATACCCCCGCGCCGTTCACGCTGCAAGGGAGCCCCCGCAGTCTGGGCGGTGGAATCCAGCAAGCATGGCAGGTCAAGGTGGACGAAAGCCGCGCCATGGATGCGATCTTCAAGGGCGGCATGTGGCTGCCGGATGGAGCGGGCGGCCGGATCTACGCGCGCTACGCGAGCCATATCCTGCATCCCGACGGCGACTGGACCTGGATCGGCAAGGTTGCCACCAAGCACGGCGAACAGTCGGTGGTGATCACCTTCGGCAAGGATGCGGTGTTCGGACGGATTCCGCAGACCGACGATTATCCGCTGCGGCTAGAGACCGAACACGGCCGGATCCTGCTGGTGCGGACCAACGGCGCCGCGCTCAGCCGATCCGCGGCGGCGGTCGCGATGCAGGGGAAGACCGATGCGCGCGCCGTGCCTCGACGCAAGAGCACCGCCACCACCGGTTCTTCCGCGCCCGCGGTCGCAGATGTGCAGGCACAAGCCGGCGGCGCAGTCTCCACCAATGCCTCCACCAACGCCAACACGCTGATCGACGTCATGGTGGCCTACACCCCCGGCATCGTCAGCGAGTACGGCAGCGTTTCCGCCGCGCTTACCCGCATCAACAACCTCGTGTCGATCGCCAATCAGGCTTACATCGACAGCAAGGTCAATCAGCAAATCCGGTTGGTGAACACTGTGGAGGTAAATTATCCCGACAATACCTCCGACGACAGCGCATTGGACGACATCACGGGCCGCGACAGCGCGGGCAACCCGGTGCCGGTCCCTCCCTCGCTGCAGTCGATTGCCGGATTGCGCGCGAAATACGGCGCGGATCTGGTCAGCCTGCTGCGCAAATACGACAACGCCACCAATGGCGGCTGCGGGCTGGCATGGATCATCG
>JAFEEJ010000014.1 GCA_018241145.1 Pseudomonadota bacterium
GCGCCACAAACGAAAACGGCTCGCGTAGGCGAGCCGTTTTCGTGACCTTTACTGCGACTAAATCAAAGCCGGTCCGTCCCCGAAGGTGGCAGATAGGCAGGCCGCGGGTGGTAAGGCTGTCCGTTCGGCGTATACGCCGGGCGTGCACTGTATGCCCCGGAGCGCGGAAGGTTCTTGGCGTTCTTCAGCAGGCCATCTGGCCAGTCGAAGCACTTGCCGTTCTTGTTGCACACGTAGTGGACGGGATTGATGGTCGCCCGCGGTGGCACATTGTGCGAGCCACCGCCGGTGCTGCCGTACTCCAGTGCGCCGATGCTGGTCGGATTCTTCCGTGCATTGCCGTAGTAATCCGTAGTTATGCCGAACGATCCTTTCGCTGCCCCGATCGCCGGGCTGCCCGCAAGCAGCGTGGGATCGAAGTGGGTCAGGGTCTCGTTCGCCAGCTTCGGATCCTTGCAGATGATGCCGCTGTTGTCACAGGTGGTATCGCGGGTATGCCATACGAGGTTCGCCGTATAGTGCACCGTGGCCGGATCGTCGGGCGGATCGCCAAACCACGTGAAGAACGAATACGCACCACCGTTCTTGGGGGGATACGACGACGTGCCGATGAAGATATTGTTGGCAACGTTGTAAACGTCGCTGGCACTGGCATTGGTCGGATCGCCGCCATACATGCCGTCGGGGTTTCCGATCATCGTGTTGTAGGCGAATGTCACGGTCTGGTTCGGGCCCGTTACGTCGCTGAGCTCGCCACCTCCGGCGCGACAGGACGTTCCCCCTGCCGGATAGCCTGCGTCCTGGAACCAAGAGCAATAGGCCACGATCACGTTATTGGTGATGGTGGCATTGCCGGACGTCTTGAGGTCGTTGCCTGCGTTGGCGAAGAAGTAGCCTTGGGTGATGACGATCGAGCCGGTGCCGTTGGCGTACAGGAGATCCAGTCCGTCCTGCGTGTTGTGGTGGACCTGGGGACGGATGAAGACGAAGTTGCCGCCCGTCCACGCCTCACCAAAGCCGTCACCGTAACCGCCTTCGTTCTGGCCGTAACAGTTGATGTAGGTGCCCAGGCTTTGCCAATTTTCCTGGCAACCATTCCAGGCAATCGTGAGATCGGTGAAGAGCAGTTTGCCGGAATTGGTTGACTGATCATTGTTGCCGCCCAGATCGCCGTTCCAACCGACATTTCCGTTCCCCGCAACCTGTACGCGCGTTACCGTCCAGTTGCTGATTCGTCCGGCCTGCACGCCCATGTCGGCAAAACCATGCACGTTCACATCCTGCAAGGTGACATTGGTCGAATCCTGCGCATGGATGCCCTTGTCCGCCCATTGGCCGTAATTCGGCGAAGGCGTCCCGTACGGCACCCAATTGTGATTGCAGGCATAGCTGGAATTGGGTTGATAGTTGTACGTGCAGTTCGAGTGATCGGTCAGGTTCAAGCAAGCGATCACCACGTTGCTCGCACTATCCATATCGAGAATCTGGTTGGCCGCCTGCGTGCCCCACAATTCCGGCGGCTTCTGGCATCCCTTATCCCAGCCGGCCCCGAGGATGCGTGTCGGCTGGGAAGCGGTGCCGGAGGGAATCGCTTGCGGCGTGCAACCGGAAGCATAGGCGGAATCACATGGGTCGCCCCAGCGTGCCTTGTATCCGGACGCCCAGCCGATCATGTAAGAGCCGGCATCGATGATGACCGTGTCGCCGCCCTTGATGTGCGGCTTGTTGGGATAGTTGCTCATCCATGGAGGCAGCGCCTCCATGAGATTCGACCAGGCGCACGCTTGGTTGCTGCCGCTTCCCGAGTACGGGGCATCGGCCAATCCCGTGCACTGCGTGTTGGTTCCCCCGTCGGTCCGCACGTAGTAGGTGGCCGCCTGCGAAGGAATGGAAATGATGGCCAGGCCGAACAAGACTGCCAGACCGAGAACCAAGCGAACTGCAAATGATTGAACAAACATGATCGAGTCAAGGGGGATGCGCCCGTAACACGAATTGGGGCGCCTGACCCAGTCCTCCAGCTTTCAGAACGGGATGGGGAGTGTCAACGCACCCATCCCGCCAGTCTGCTGCGCTCGTCACAGTATGTGAACAAACGTGACGTGTCGTCCGATCTTTGGCTCGCGTTCAGTTTCAAATAGTCAATGCGCAGATTCCCTGGAGAGTGCCTGTCCCTGGAATGCGCCGATGTTGCGGTGGCTGGCATCTGTCCCTTTCCCACCGGCAAGCAACGATTGCGATGAATCCAGCGCAGGCGATCCCGGCAACGGAGTCGGATCGAAATTCTGCAAACTCATGTTCTTGAGCAAGGGATCCTTGCAGGCAATGCCGCGCGCAAAACAGTTCGTCTTGCGCGTATTCCAGACAAGGTTGTTGATGTATCGCACTTCCCCGGGGAACGAGCCGTGCTCCCCGAACCACGTGAAGAACGTCAACGCGCGGTCGTTCTTCGGAGGATAGGAAGGCGTACCGATGAAAATGTTGTTGGCGATTTCGTACGTGTCGCTCGCAACAGCCTGATCAGGATCGCCACCGAACATTCCATCCGCGTTGCTGATCATGGTGTTGAATGCAAAAGTCACCTTCTGATCAGGGCCGTTCATCCTGGCGTACTCCCCGCCACCGGCACGACACGAATCGGCGCCTGCGGGATAGCCATGTTCCTTGAACCACGAGCACCACGCGACAATCACGTTGTTGGTGATGGTTGCATTACCCGTCGTTTTCACATCATTGCCGGCATTGGCAAAAAAATACCCATGATCGATGACGACCGATCCGGTGCCATTGGCGTAAAGCAGATCCAGCCCGTCTTGCGTGTTGTGGTCGATTACCGGCCGGATGAATACGAAGTGGCCGCCCGTCCAGGCCTCGCCGAATCCGTCACCATAGCCACCCTCTTCCTGCCCGTAGCAGTTGATGAACTTGCCGGGCTTGGGGTAGTCCTCCGCGCAGCCATTCCATGCCACCACCAGATCGGTGAAAACCAGTTTGCCGGAATTGGAGCTGCTGTGATCGTTGCCGCCCAGATCGCCGTTCCATCCTGCGTTTCCATTGCCGACCACTTTCACCCGCGTCACCGTCCAGTCGGCGATGCGTCCGGCCTGTACGCCCATGTCGGCAAAGCCGTGGATATTCAGGTCTTGCAACAGGACGTTGCGGGAATCCATGGCGTGAATCCCCTTCTGAGCCCAGTCCCCGAGTTGCGGATCGTTGTCGCCATAGCGTTCTGGCTCCTTCTTGCACTTGAATGCCGGGTCAGGCCCGAAGTCGGCAATGCAGCTGGAATGGTCCGTCAGATCGAGGCAGGCGATGACGACATGGCTGGCCCCGTCCAGGTTCAATATCTGATTCGCGCCGTCCACGCCGTACAGGTCCGGGGGAGCCTTGCATCCCTTGTCCCAACCCGCCCCCAGGATCCGCGTGGGATGGGCGGCGGAGCCCGAAGGAATCGCCTGTGGAACGCAGCCCGAAGCGTAACGACCATCGCAGGGGTCGCCCCAGCGCGGCTGCAATCCCTTGGTCCAGCCGATGCGATAATGGCCCGCGGCGATGATTACGGTATCGCCGCCCTTGATGTTGGGCTTGTTCGGGATGTTGTCGAAGCGCGGCGGAAGCGCTTCCA
>JAFEEJ010000149.1 GCA_018241145.1 Pseudomonadota bacterium
GTCGGCGGGGATCGGATTGGCCGCGACCCAGTTGGCGTTGACGTAACCGTTGAAGTCCTGGCACGGGCTGATGGTGCTGCTCAGCCGGCTCATGTCGAAATTGTCGGCGGCGATCGCCGGGCCGATGCCGAGCGCCAGCGTCACCGCCAGTGCGACCGGTCTGAATGCGCGCTTGTTCATGGATTCCCTCATGGCTGTCGAAAGGTGCGGTGCCGTAGCGACGGCGACGCGAAGCGCGGCTACGCTAGCTGCCGCATCGGCCGGCATACAGTGTCGAAGGTAAGGGGCATGATGGCACGGATCCGGCGCCGGTCGGCCGTGGAGGGATTGCGACGCGGCATAATGCGCGTTTTGGCGGATCAGGGAGCGCGGCATGGACATCGAGTTCTACGGGGCGGCGGGCGAGGTGACCGGTTCATGCCACCGCCTCGAAATCGGCGGGAAAAGGGTCCTGCTCGACTGCGGCATGGTGCAGGGCGACCGCGACGCCGATGCGCGCAACGCCGCCGAATTTCCCTTCGATCCGAAGCAGATCGATGCGCTGGTGCTCAGCCACGCGCACATGGACCACACCGGACGCGTGCCGTTGCTGGTCAAGCGCGGCTTCGGCGGCCCGATCTACACCCATCCCGCCACCATCGACCTCGCCGCGATCCTGCTCGCCGACAGCGCGCACATCGCGCAGATGGATGCGCAGGACGCGCTGCGCCATCCGCAACCCGGGGTGACGCCGACGCCACCGCTCTACACGCAGGACGATGTCGACGCGGCGATGAAGTTGATGAAGCCCGTCGCCTACGACCAGCCGCTGGAAATCCTGCCGGGGGTGAAGATGACCCTGCGCGATGCCGGGCACATCCTCGGCTCGGCGACCGTGCAGGTCGCGGCGACGGAAAACGGCGCGACCCGCACGCTGCTGTTTTCCGGCGACCTCGGGCAGAAAGGCACGCCGATCCTTTGCGATCCCGAGACGGTGGCGGCCGCCGACGCGGTGATCATGGACTCGACCTACGGCAATCGCCTGCACAAGACCCGCGAGGACACCATCGCCGAACTCGCGGACATCTTCGCGGCCGCGCACAAGGATGGCGGCAACGTGGTGATCCCCGCGTTCGCGGTCGGACGCACGCAGGAGCTGCTGTACTTCTTCACCGAACATTTCAACGAATGGGGCCTGGACCGGTTCCGGATGTTCCTCGACAGTCCGATGGCGACCAAGGTGACCGCGGCCTACGACAGGCACGAGGACCTGTTCGACCCCGATGCGAAGAAGTTGTGGTCGATGCGCCAGCACCCGCTGCGCCTGCCCAATCTCACCTTCACCGCCAGCGGCGACGATTCGCGCAAGATCAACGAAATCCACGACCACGCGATCATCATCGCCGGTTCCGGCATGTGCGAAGGCGGGCGGATCCGCCACCACCTGTTGCACAACCTCGCCAACCCGGCCGCGCACATCGTGTTCGTGGGCTATCAGGCCGAAGGCACGCTCGGACGCCGCATCGTGGGCGGCGCCAAACAAGTCGGCCTGTTCGGGCACCAGATCCCGGTACGCGCGCGCGTCCACACCGTCGGCGGATTGTCCGCACACGCCGATCGCGACGGGTTGTCCGACTGGTACGGCGCGGTCGCCGGCCACCCGCCGGTATGGCTGGTGCACGGCGAAGACGACGGTCGCGCCGGGCTCGCAGACTGGCTGAAGCAGAAGTGGGGCTGCGCGGTGAACATGCCGAAGCCGGGCGACAAGGCGACCGTGTAAGCAGTTCCTTCCCCCATTGGGAGAAGGGAACGCGCTCACGCGACGACATTCAAGGCATCGCGCAAGCGCGGCAACTTCGACCCTTACCCCAGCCCCTCCCGATGGGAGAGGGGCTTGCAATGCCTACGCCTTGCGTGCGTCGCCACGCCAGTTGTTGCGCCGCTTCTTGTTGCCGGCTGCGTGTTCGGCATTGCCGCGCCCGGGATGCGCGTGCCGCGCATGCGCGTGCGGCTTGCCGTGCTTGTCCTGATCGCGAGTGCCCGGCTTGCCGTGCGCACGGCGCTGCGGTTTCGACGCGTTGCGGTTGAAACGCCGCGAAGGGATCGCCGCCGCATCCAGCCGCAGCGACCACGACGGCGCGAATTCCGCGATCGGCTCGATCGCGAGGTCCTGCTTCAGCAGCCGGCGGATGTCGCGCAACAGGCCTTCCTCTTCGCGGCTGACCAGCGACAGCGCCAGGCCCTCGGCGCCGGCACGGCCGGTGCGCCCGATGCGGTGCACGTAATCCTGCGCGACCATCGGCAGGTCGTAGTTCACCACCGCCGGCAATTGCCGGATGTCCAGCCCGCGCGCGGCGATGTCGGTCGCGACCAGCACGGTGGTCTTGCCCGCCTTGAAGTCCGCCAGCGCGCGGGTGCGCTGGGCCTGGCTCTTGTTGCCGTGGATCGCGGCGACACGGAAACCGTGCTGGCCGAGGTATTTGCACAGCTTGTCGGAACCGTGCTTGGTGCGCGAGAACACCAGCGTCTACCTGCGGCTGTCCGCGGCAAGCACATGCAGCAGCAGGTCGCGCTTCCTGTCCGCATCGACGGGATGGACGCGGTGGCTGACGCCGACCGCGACCGCGTTGGGTTGGGCCATCTGCAACTCGCGCGGCGCGCGCATGAACTGCGCGGCGAGCTGCTTGACCTCCGGCGCGAAGGTCGCGGAGAACAGCAGCGTCTGGCGTTGCTTCGGCAGCGCGGAAAGGATCTTCCTCAGCGCCGGCATGAAACCCATGTCGAGCATGCGGTCGGCCTCGTCCAGCACCAGCGTGTCGATGCAGGACAAGTCGACGTTGCGGCGATCCATGTGGTCGATCAGGCGGCCGGGCGTGGCGACGACGATGTCGAGGTTGCGGCGCAGGCTCATGACCTGGCCGCCCATGCCGACGCCGCCGAACACCGCGCAGGTTTGCACGCGCAGATGCCTGCCGTAGGCGCGCAGGCTGTCGTGCACCTGCGCGGCGAGTTCGCGCGTGGGCGCCAGGATCAATGCGCGCGGCCTGCGCACGGCGTTGCGTTGCGCGGGTTGCGCCTCGACACCGAGCTTCTGCAGCAGCGGCAGCGCGAACGCGGCGGTCTTGCCGGTGCCGGTCTGCGCGCCGGCCAGCAGGTCGTGGCCTTCCAGCGCCAGCGGGATCGCCGACGACTGGATCGGCGTGGGCGCGGCGTGGCCGTGTTCGGACAGCGCGCGCAACAGCGCGGGCGCGAGCCCGAGCGATTCGAAACTCATGGGAAAACTCCTGTCGTGTGCCGCGCGCTTTCCGTGTGACCGCGCGCAGCGGGTGATTATCGGCATCGCAAATGCGAAGCCGGATTCGAGACGACGGAGCCGAGTGGTGCGGGCCGGGCGGAGAATCCGCGGTGGATCGGCCGAAGGAAAATCGGGATACGGCGCTTCAAACCCGCGCAGTGTAGCCGGTCACGGCTCGACAAGCGAGCCTCGCGTTTCGGCGGTCCGGCGAGGAAATCCCGAAGGCAGCGTGTCCGGCGCCAGCGCGCCGCCGGAAATCAGGAACGCCATGCCCTGGTCGACGCTCCAGTCGGTGGCGATCAGTTCGTCGGTCGGTACCAGTTCCAGGTAGCCGCCGGTGGGGTTCGGCGTGGTGGGCACGTACACCGCCGCGATCTCGCGCCCGGATTCGTCGATGAATACGCGCGTCACGAAGCCCACCGATTTCATTTCCGGCGAGGGAAAGGCGATCAGCACCACGCGCTGCGTGCCGGTCGGCTTGTTGCGCATCAGCGTCATCACCTTCTTGACGCCGCCGTACACCGGATGCACCAGCGGGATGCGTTCCAGCATGTTGTCGATCCACCGCAGCACGCGCCTGCCGACCACCAGGTTGGACAGCAGGCCCAGCAGGTACAACGCGGCGATCGCCAGCACGAAGGCAAGGATCGAGATCAGCCAGTCGCGATGCAGTTCCAGTTCCACCGTGGGCGAGACCAGCCCGATCAGGCCGAGGATCGTCGTGATCACCGGCGCACCGACGCCGGCCATCAGGGTGAACACGAACTTGAACACCACCCAGGTGATCCACACCGGGATGAAGGCCAGCAGGCCGGTCAGCAGATAGCGCTTGAAATGCAGCGGCGGCATGGCGGCTCGGGGGCTGGGACGGCGGCTATTGTAGTGCGCGCGGTCGTTTTTCCGGCGATCGTGATTTTCGCGCGTGGTCGCGCGTGCCGGAATGACCGCGCGGCCGTCGATCGCAGCTTGCCGAAGACCCGCGCCCGACGGATTCGCGCGCTTCGATCGCGAATGAGGCGTTGCGGGAGTTTCACTCGCGCCATGAAAAAACCGGCGCGACTCGATATCGCGCCGGCTTCATTCCCATGTAGTGGTGGAACTCAGTGCTGCTGGTTGTCGGTGGCCTGGATGAACTTCGCCACGTTGTCGTGCAGCGCCTTCAGCGAGGGCTCGTGCGCATAGACCATGTGGCCCGACGGATAGAACGCATAGCTGATGTTGCCGCGCAGGCTGTGCGGAATCGGCAGGTGCTCCAGTTCGTAGATCGCCGCGTAGTACGGCGTGGCAAGGTCGTAGAAGCCGCCGTTCATCATCACTTTCAGGTCCGGGTTGTACTTCATCGCCACGGCCAGGTCCGGCATCACGTTGGTCGAACCGGGGAAGGATTCATGCTGGCCGGGGATCTTGTGGCGGAAATCCCAGTCGAAACCTTCCTGGCTGTAGGCGGACGGCAGGTACGTCAGGTTCTGCCCGAACTTCAGCGTCGAGCGCACGTAATCGTTGAAGGCCGACACGTAGGCCGCGCTGATCGCTGCCGACTGCGGGTCGTAATCCGCTTCCTTGCTCAGCGGGTCCATGCTCGGGCCGGAGAAGCGGCTGTCGAGGCGGCCGGTGGTGGTGTCGTCGGCGTTCTGCAACTCGTGTTCGAACATGCCGCCGGTGACGCGCAGGTCGGCCTTGAGCAGGTAGGCGACAGGCAGGCCGGTGAAGTCGTGCAGTCTCTCGGCGATCTTCTGCTCGTCGGCCGCGCCCAGCGTGGAACCCTGGAACAGCGCACGTTCGTAATCGGTGGTGGCGAAGCGGGTGGCCTCGTCCAGCACCTGATGCAGGCCGCTGTGCTCGTATTTCGGCAACCTGTGGTGGTACCACGCGGTCGCGGCATAGGTCGGCAACGCCAGCACGTAGGGCATGTCGATGCCCGGACTGTTGTCGGCGCCGTCCACGCTGGTGGCGAAATTGAGGATCTGCGACAGCAGGATCACGCCGTTGAGGTCGACGTCGTTCTCGGTTTCCAGGTCCGCGGCCAGCACCGCCGAGCGGGTCGTGCCGTAGCTTTCGCCGAACAGGTATTTCGGCGAATTCCAGCGGTTGTGCTGGGTGATGAAGGTGGTGATGAACTTGGCGAACATGTGGCCGTCGCCGTCCACGCTCCAGATTTTCTTGGACAGATCCTTGAAGTTCCTGGCGCGTTCTTCATCGGTCTTGCCCTGCGGCAGCAGGCGGCCGAAGCCGGTGCCGGGCATGTCGATGAACACCAGGTCGCTGACATCCAGCAGGCTGTAGTCGTTGTTCACCAGCTGGTACGGCGCGGCCGGCGTGTGGGTGTCGTCGCTGGTGACGATGCGTTTGGGCCCGAACGCGCCCATGTGCAACCAGATGGTGGACGAGCCGGGGCCGCCGTTGTAGATGAAGGTGATCGGGCGTTTGGACGCATCCGCGCCGCGCTTGAAGTAGGCCACGTAGGACATGCTGGTTTGCGGCGTATTTTCGTCCTGACCGTTGCCGTTCAACACCAGCGTGCCGGCGACCGCGTCGTAGGCCACGCTGGAACCTTCCACGCTGACCGTGCCCTGCGTGGTCGAGGATTGCGATTTCTGCATCGCCGCAGTGGCGTTGTCGCTGTCGCCCTGGCCGGACGCGGCGGATTTGTCGGGCGCCGGCGCCTTGTCCTGGTCGGCGGCGAAGGCGGGCACGCTGCACAACAACAACGCGCCGATGGCGATGCGGAGGCGGA
>JAFEEJ010000150.1 GCA_018241145.1 Pseudomonadota bacterium
CGTACAACCACGCCATCGCCGGCACCGAGAGCAAGCAGGCCAGCACGAAGGTCGCCAGCAACACGTCAGCAAACGGCACATGCGTCAATTGCGCGACGCGCTTGAACAGGATGTCGACCGCGCCCATGCCGGCGAATACCCCCAGCGGCAGCCACCAGCCGTGCGTTCGTGGATACGCCGCGTCATCGGCACGCTGGCGCGTGACGATGCAGGCGATGGCGGCGAGTCCGATCGCGATGCCCGCGCCCTTGTGCGCCGTGAAGGTTTCGCCGAACAGCGTGAAGGCGGCGATGAGCGGCAACAGCAGCGACAGCCGTTGCGCCGCGTCGGTCGCCACGATGCCTACCCGACGCACCGAGTACGCCAGCACCCAGAACATGGAAGGCAACAACACGCCGAGCGCGATCAACACCCGCCACGCCGGATGCGCGATCGGCAGTGCCAGCAACGACGGATGTGGCGCGAGCAGCGCCACGGTGAGCAAGGCCGCGACAAGATAGTTGCCCGTGATCGCCTGGCGCACATCGACATCGCAACGTGGCGCGAGTTTCAGCAACACCGATACCACCACGCTGCACACCACGCTGAGCGCGATGTAGATCACCAGCGCGCGCCCGTCACCACATCAGGTCATCCGGCACGCCATCGTCCGCCGTTTCGGCCGGCGCCTCCGGATCGACCAGCAGCGCCACCGCGTCTTGCGCGATCTCCCGTGCGCGCAGCGCGGTCCCGCGCGGGACCAGCAGGAAGCGGCCGGCCTGCACCACCACGCCGAGTTCGCCCTTGTTGAGCGCGGCGAGCTGCGCGGCGTCGAGGTGGATGCGGCGGATCTTGCCGGCGTGTTCGAAGTGGCGGACCTGTTCGGCATCCGCCGCGACGACTACCACGTTGCCCGCCAGCAGCTCCTGCAATTTGCGCTTGCGTTCGCGCCGCTCCTGCGCCTGCCGTTGCGCTTCCCGCTGCGCCTGGTCGCGTTCGCTTTTCTCCGCCTGCGCGCGCACCGCGTAGGCACGCGCCAGATCGAACTCTTCTCCGCGCGTTTCCTTCCGCACCGGTTTCGTCGCGCGGTTTGCCGCCGGGCGATCGTTGCCGCCCTGCCCGCGCGCGCCGCGGTCACGCGGCTTGTCGACGCGTGCTGGCGCGAAGCCCGCTTTCAGGAGTTGTTCTCGCAGCGAATCGCTCACGGCGACGATCTTCCGTCCATCTTCGTCGATCAATAATGCGGCGGCGGCGGTTCCCGGCGCACATCGTCGTCCAGGCCCGTGCGGAGCGCCGCCAGTTCCACGCGCAATTGCGCCAGCGTGCGCTCGATCGCCAGCATGCGTTGCGCGTTTTCCGCTTCCGCGGTGCTCAGTCCCGCCAGCGCGTCGTCGAGGAACGCCATGCGCGTTTCGAGTTCGTTGAGTCGTTCTTCGGAAGAATCGCTCATGCCTTGGCCCCGCCGACGGGAACGGCAACGCTGCGGCCGCGGCCGATGCCGTAATAGGCGATCCCGGCAGCCTCGATCGTGGCGGGATCGTACAGGTTGCGGCCGTCGAACAATACCGGCGTGCGCAGCGCGGTACGGATGCGCTCGAGATCCGGGCTGCGGAACGCCTTCCATTCGGTGACGATCGCCAGCGCGTCGGCGCCCTGCAGCGCGGCGTAGGGCTCCTCGCACAGCACCAGGTCAGCGCGCGATCCGTAGATGCGCGCCGTTTCCGCGCGCGACTCGGGATCGAACGCGCGCACGTCTGCGCCCGACTGCCACAACGCTTCCATCAGCGTACGGCTGGGCGCTTCGCGCATGTCGTCGGTATTCGGTTTGAACGCCAGCCCCCACAAGGCGATGGTCTTGCCGCGCAGCTCGCCACGGAAATGCCGCGCGATCAGTTCGAACAACTTCTGCTTCTGCGCGCGATTGACGCTTTCCACCGCTTCGAGCAAACGCGCCGGATAGTCATGGGCGTGGGCGGTGCGCTCCAGCGCCTGCACGTCCTTGGGAAAACACGAGCCGCCATAGCCCGCGCCCGGATAGATGAAGTGGTAGCCGATGCGCGGGTCGGCGCCGATGCCCTGCCGCACCAGTTCCACGTCCGCGCCCACGCGTTCGGCGATGTTGGCGATCTCGTTCATGAAACTGATCTTGGTCGCGAGCATCGCATTGGCCGCGTACTTGGTCAGTTCCGCCGAACGCTCGTCCATCAGCACGATGCGCGAATGGTTGCGGTTGAACGGCGCGTACAACTTGGTGAGCGCCGCGACCGCGCGCGCACCCGAGGCGCCGATGATGATGCGATCCGGCCGCATGCAGTCGTTGACCGCGTCGCCTTCCTTCAGGAATTCCGGATTGGACGCGACCTCGAATTCGACTTGCACCCCGCGCGCGGAGAGCGCGCGGTCGATTTCCACGCGCACTAGGTCGGCGGTGCCGACCGGCACGGTGGATTTGTTGACGACCACCTTTGGCGAATCGATGTGCCCGCCGATGCTGCGCGCGACCGCGAGCACGTAGGACAGGTCCGCGCTGCAGTCCTCGCCCGGCGGCGTACCCACCGCGATGAACAGCAGCTCGCCGTGCGCGATGCCGGCCGCGGCGTCGGTCGAAA
>JAFEEJ010000151.1 GCA_018241145.1 Pseudomonadota bacterium
CAACGTGTTGCCGCCGCCCGCGCGCAGATGCCGCGAACGCAACGGCTGCGCATCGACGCCGAGGGGATCGCGATCGACCGCGCGATCGTCCATCGCGGCGGAACGTTCGGCATGTTCCAGCCGCATCACCGTCGGCATCACGAAACCGGTGCCGAACCATCGTGCCAGCACGCCGAGAACACGCACCCGCAATCCCGCGCGAGGCATCGGCGCTTCGACTCCCAGTTCGTCATGCAGACGACGCGCCCAGAACTCGGCATTCGCCTGCTCGCGCCCGGCGATGCGCCGGTAGACGCGGGCGATGCGCGCATCCCGTGCGGTCTCCGCGAGGCTGGCGTACAGCGCGGCATTGTCCCGCTCGATTCGCAGGTTGCGCAGATAATCGCGGCGGCGGCGGTCCCGGTCTTGCATGATCGCGCTCAGCGCCCGAACAGCTTCTTGAAGCCGTTGTCGCTGAAGCCGACGCTCACCTCGCCGTGGTCGCGCACGACCACGGGACGCCGGATCAGCGCGGGATATTCCTTCAGCAGCAGCGTCCATTCCGGGTCGCTGCGCGGATCCTTCCTCTGCGGCAGCAGGTTGCGCCACGTCGTCGAGGACTTGTTGACCAGGCTTTCCCAGCCGCCCAGCTGCTTCGCCCACGCCTTGAGCGTTTCGGCGGGCACCGGATCGGCGCGGTAATCGACGAATTCATGCGCGACGCCGAATCGCCCCAGCCAGTTGCGCGCCTTGCGGCAGGTGTCGCAGGTAGCCAGACCATAGAGGGTAGTCATGCCGAGATCACCCCACGGCGTGCGCTGTCCACGCGTCGCATCAGGTCTTCCGCGACCGGATTCCGTGCGAACGGGTTAATTTGCCACGCGGGCAACTTCGGAATGAATGCGATTTCGTCGCCGAACTGACAGGGCGTACGCAGGCGCAAGGTCAGCCTTTTCGGGTTGGTGAACTGGCTCATGCTTACATTGAGGATGTCGCTCAACTGCACGCGCTGCTCGATGGATCCCCGGCGCACCAGCAGATAGGTTCCTCCATCCTGCACCTGGTCGGCGAGATCCCATGCGAGATTGCGAAACAGGAAATATCCGAATACCAGCATCGCAACCGGAAGGAGCAGGAATGGCAATGAATCCATGGTTCGCCGCGACGCGAGCGAAAGGATGCCTGCAACCAGCGCCATGGAAACGCCACCCAACCAGATGGCGGGGAATAGCCACTTTGTCACGAATGTCATTTTCGATGAAATGAATTGCATGCGGCCCCTTGCTTCGGCACACCTAATCAGCCAAGTCACGCAACAATTCGTTGATCGAAGTCTTCGCGCGCGTCTTCTCGTCCACGCGCTTGACGATCACGGCCGCATGAAGGCTGTGCGAACCGTCCCGCGCGGGCAGCGAGCCCGCCACCACCACGCTGCCGGCCGGCACGCGGCCATGCGAGATCTGCCCCGTCGCGCGATCGTAGATGCGCGTGGACTGGCCGAGGAACACGCCCATGCCGATCACGCTGCCGCGTTCGACGATAACGCCCTCCACCACTTCCGAACGCGCGCCGATGAAGCAATCGTCCTCGATGATCGTCGGACTGGCCTGCAACGGTTCCAGCACGCCGCCGATGCCGACGCCGCCCGAGAGATGCACGCGCGCGCCGATCTGCGCGCAGGAGCCGACCGTCGCCCAGGTATCCACCATCGTGCCTTCGCCCACGAATGCGCCGATGTTGACATAGCTCGGCATCAATACCGCGCTGCGTGCGATGCAGGCGCCGCGGCGCACCAGCGCGCCGGGCACGACGCGCGCGCCGATCCGCTGGAAGACCGTTTCGTCCGCATCGGCGAAACGCAGCGGCACCTTGTCGAACGCAACCATCGCGCCGCCGTCCAGCGCGCGGCTGGTGCCGGTCCGGAAATACAGCAGCACCGCCTTCTTGATCCATTGATGCACGCGCCAGCCACCCTGCCCGTCCGGTTCGGCGACGCGCAACGATCCTTCTTCCAGAGAGTCGAGCACGCGTTCCAGCTGGCCGCGCAGGTGCATCGTTGCTTCCGCGTCGAACGTGGCGCGCTGCTCCCACGCCTCATCGATGACCGTTTCAAGTTCTCGCATGGCGTACCCCGTGTTCGCTGTTTTCCGCATCGAGCCTGCGGAGCAGCGCCGCACGCAGGCCCTCCTGCATCGCCGGGTCCAGCGGCAGATCGTGGCGATCGGTCAACTCGAAGAAATCCTCGACGCGTTCGCCGAAGGTGGCGATGCGCGCATCATGCACGCGCACCCCGCTATCGAGGAAGACCTGCGCGATCGAAGCCAGCAGGCCGGGACGATCGCTGCATACCAGCGCGAGGCGGGTGCGACCGGCATCGCCGCGGAACTCGATCTGCGGCGTGCGCTGGAAATGCCGCAGCCGCCTCGTCAATCCTCGCCGCGCCGGTTGCGACCGCGGCGTGGCGGCGGAGAGCGCAAGCAACAAGGCTTCGGCCAGTTCGCGCGTGCGCGGCGCGGCCGCGGGCGCCTGGGTATCCGATTCGAGCACGGTGAAGCTGTCGAGCGCGCGACCGTCGCGCGAGGTCGCCACGCGCGCTCCGACCACGTCGAAGCGCAGGCGATCGAAGGTCGCGGCCACCGCGGCGAATACGCCGTCGCGATCCGGCGTCGCCACGAACCATTCGGTGCCGCCGCGGTCCGCGGGATACACTGCGACCACGGTATCCCCGCGGGCTTCGAGCAATCGACGGACCTGCCACGCGATCGTCTCGGGGCCCTGCCGCAGGAATGCGTCATCCGGGAACGCCGCGAGTTCACGCTCCGCCGCCGCCGCGTCGACCGTATCGCCGCCAAGCAGGGCAAGCGTCTGCGCGCGCGCCTCGCGCACGCGCACGTCGCTTTCCGCCGGACGCGCCAGGTCGCCGCGCAATACGTAACGTGCGGCGGTGTAGAGGTCGCCGAGCAGGCGGTCCTTCCAGGCATTCCACAATTTCGGACTGGTGCCCGCGATATCGGCGATCGTGAGCAGGTAAAGGTTTTCCAGCCGCACCCAGTCGCCCACCTGCACCGCGAAGGCGTGCACCACGTCGGCGTCGCCGATGTCCTGTTTCTGCGCGGTGACGCTCATCAGCAGGTGCCAGCGCACCAGCCACGCCACGAGGTCGATGTCGCCCTGCGGCAGGCCGAGTCTTGCGCAGAATGCGCGCGCATCGGTTTCTCCGAGTTCCGAATGATCGCCGCCACGGCCCTTGGCGATGTCATGGAACAACGCGGCGAGCAGGAGCAATTCGGGCTTTTCCAGCCGCGCGAACGCCTCGCAGGCAAGCGGCAGCTGGTCACGCGTTTCCGGTTCGGCGTAGCGCGCGATGTTGCGCAACACGCGCAGGGTATGTTCGTCCACGGTGTAGATGTGGAACAGATCGTATTGCATGCGACCGACCACGCGCGCGAACGCGGGAAGGATCGCGGCCAGCACGCCATGCCGGTTCAGGTTTTCCAGCGCGCCCACCGCCGGTGCGCCGCGCCCGAGCAGCGCGAGGAAACCGGCCAGCGCGCCTGCGTCCGTGGAAAGCCGTTCGCCGCACTGCTGCAATGCCTGCTGCAATGCGCGCGTGGTTGCGGCATCGAAACCATGCAGCGACGGGTGATCGAGCAATGCCGCGAACGCCTCGACGATCGCGCGCGGTTCGCGCATGAAAAGCCCTTCTTCCCGCAGCGCCAATCGGGTGCCGCGCGCGGCAAAGCGATCGTCCAGCACCAGCGGCGGCGGCAGCGGGTGCAGGAATTCGTCGAAGCGCTCGAACAACTGCGACAACAGGCGTTCGACCGTGCCGGCGGCGCGATAGAAGCCCTGCATGAATTGTTCTACCGCCAGATTGCGCGCATCGTCGGCATATCCGAGCCGGCCGGCCAGCGCACGCTGCCAGTCGAACAGCAGGCGTTCCTCGGCGCGCGCCGATTCCAGATGCAGGGCGTAGCGGCAGCGCTGCAACACGCCTTCCGCATCCGCCAGCGCGGCGCGCTCGCCCTCGTCGAGCAATCCTTGCGCGACCAGGCCGTCGAGGTCGCGCGCTCCGGCCACGCGCCGGCCGAGCCAGCGGATCAGGTCGATGCCGCGCAGGCCGCCCGGCCCGTCCTTGAGATCCGGCTCGAGGTTGTGGGTCGTGTCGTCGTGGCGCGCGTGCCGCAGATCGCGATCGGCGCGCTTGGCGGCGAGATAGGCGTCCGGCGGCCAGATGGCCGGATCTTCGGTAATGCCCTGCAGGATGCCTTCGCACGATGCCACGCCGGCAATGCGGCGTGCATCCAGCAGGCTGGTGAACACGCCGGCGTCTTCCTTCGCGATGTCGCGGCATTGTTGCGGCGTGCGCAGCGCATGACCCGGCCGCAGGCCGACATCCCACAGGCAGACGAAGAAGGCTTCCAGCGCACGCATGAATGCGGGGGTTTCGCCTTCTGCCAGCACCAGCAGGTCCACGTCCGAATGCGGGAACAGCGCGCCGCGCCCGAACCCGCCGACGGCGAACAGTGCGGCGTCCCGTGTTTCCCCGAGGCAGGCCGTCCAGCAGTGCACGAGGATGCGTTCGATGCACACCGCCCGTTGACGAGCGAGCTCGATCGCGGGCGCGCCGCCGCGGAATGCGCCCGCCAGCGTGCGCGCATGGTCCTCCTGCAATTGCCGCAACGCTGCACGCGCCTCGCCGGAAACGCCGGCGCGCGGCAGCGCGGCGGGGAGGCGCGGGATGGCGGGCATCGCCATGGCCGGCAGGCGGTTCAAGATTCGCGCGATCGACGGCAAGTCACACCGCGATCATACGGGCGTGGCGCCGCCCCGTGGCGCGCCGGGGTCGATCAAGCGCGGCGATCTTCCGGGGAAAGCCAAGCCTGGCGATCGCGCCAATGCGGCGCATTGCTCACGCGCGGTTCCCGGAGCCGCCGTCCGGCCACGGCGTCAGGATTTCGAAACCGTCGTCGGTCACCGCGATGGTGTGCTCCCATTGCGCGGAAAGGGAATGATCCTTGGTCACCACCGTCCAGCCGTCCGGCAGCAATTTCGCCTGCGGCTTGCCGGCATTGATCATGGGTTCGATGGTGAACACCATGCCCTTCTGCAGCCGCATGCCCTCGCCGGCGCGGCCGTAGTGCAGCACCTGCGGATCCTCGTGGTAGATGCGGCCGATGCCGTGGCCGCAATATTCCTTGACCACCGAATAACCCGCGGCTTCGGCGTGCTGCTGGATCGCGTGGCCGATATCGCCCAGCGTGGCGCCGGGCCGCACCTGGCGGATGCCGAGCATCATCGACTCATAGGTCGTGTCGACCAGCCGTTTGGCCAGCACCGAAGGCTTGCCGACGAAGTACATGCGCGAGGTGTCGCCGTGCCAGCCATCCTTGATCACGGTGACGTCGATGTTGACGATATCGCCGTCCTTGAGCGTCTTTCCGGGGCTCGGGATGCCGTGGCAGATCACGTGGTTGACCGAGGTGCAAAGCGTCTTGGGGAAACCGCGATAGCCGACGTTGGCGGGGACCGCTTTCTGCACGTTGACGATATGGTCGTGCGCGATGCGGTCGAGCTCTTCGGTGGTCACGCCGGGTCTTACGCGCTCGTTCATCAGCGCGAGCACTTCCGCCGCGAGGCGACCGGCTTCGCGCATCTGGTCGATATCGGCGGCGGACTTCAGGCTGAAGGGCATGGCGAAATTATCCGCGATCCGGACCCGGATTGCAGGATCGATCGCCTATCTGGAGCCGGGCGGCCCGCAACGCAATGCCTTCTTCAGTCACGGAGGGGTTTCCACGAACGACAATCCCGCCGCGCTTTCCCTGCCCGCGCGCGCATGCTTTCGCATCGCAGCTCGTCATCATTCGCC
>JAFEEJ010000152.1 GCA_018241145.1 Pseudomonadota bacterium
AAGACGCGTTGGCGAACCTGCGCGCGCGCCATCGCGAATTGCTGGCGCAGATGACGTTGGCGCGATGCGAGGGGATGGAGCGCTGGCTGGAATCGCTCGCTGCGCTGGTTGCCGAAACGGACGCCTTGTCGGAACGCTCTCCCCAATCCCTCCATTCGTGGCAGGCGCAGGTGCAGGCGCACGGCGAACTGCTTTCCAGTTCGCTCGGCGCCGCGTTCCTCGCTGCGAATGGCCTGCGCACCGAATGGCTGGATGCGCGCGAAGCGCTGCTGGCGCGCGAAGTGCCGTTCCTCAACGAGCGCTCGCGCGCGTTGTCGGCGCAGGTGGATGCCTCGCATGATCCGGCATTCGCCGCCTCACTGGCGCAACGCGGCGAGGTGTTCATCACGCAGGGATTCATCGCGCGCGCCGCGGACGGACACACGGTGCTGCTGGGGCGCGGCGGTTCGGATACCTCGGCCGCGTATTTCGGCGCGCTGCTGCGCGCGGCACGCGTGGAAATCTGGACGGACGTGGCCGGCATGTTCAGCGCCGATCCGCGCCAGGTGCCGAATGCGCGCCTGCTGCGGCGGCTGGATTACGAGGAAGCCCAGGAAATCGCCACCACCGGTGCGCGGGTGCTGCATCCCCGCTGCCTTTCGCCGGTGCGCCGCGCACGCGTGCCGTTGCTGATCAAGGATACGCAACGCCCGCACCTGCAAGGCACGGTGATCGGCCCGCAGTTGCCGGAAGAGGCGCCCAGCATCAAGGCGATCAGTTCGCGGCGCGGCATCACGCTGGTGTCGATGGAAACCGTGGGCATGTGGCAGCAGGTCGGATTCCTGTCCGACGTGTTCGCGTTGTTCAAGGCGCACGGCTTGTCGGTGGACCTGATCGGTTCGGCGGAAACCAACGTCACCGTGTCGCTCGATCCCGGGGAGAACCTGCTGGATTCCGACGCGGTGGCCGCGCTCGCCGCCGACCTGCAAAAGGTCTGCCGCGTGAAGGTGATCGCGCCGTGCGCGGCGGTGACGCTGGTCGGGCGCGGCATACGTTCGATGCTGCACAAGCTTTCCGCGGTGCTGGCCGAATTCGGCCAGATGCGCGTGCACATGATTTCGCAGTCTTCCAACAACTTGAATCTCACCTTCGTGATCGACGAGGAGGCGCTGGAAGGATTGCTGCCGCGGCTGCACGAGCAGTTGATCAAGGCCGGCGCGTTGCGCACCGATGATTCGGCGCTGTTCGGCCCGAGCTGGCGCGTGCTGTACGGGCCTGCCGCAACGGCCACGACGCGCGTGCCGTGGTGGAAGGGCGAGCGCGAACGATTGCTGGAGCTCGCCACGCAAGCCACCCCGCGTTACGCCTACCACCTGCCGACCGTGCGCCGGCGCGCCCGCGCGTTGCGCGCATTGGGCGCGATCGATCGCGTGTATTACGCGATCAAGGCCAATCCGCATCCGGCGATCCTGCGCGCGATCGCGCAGGAAGGCGTGGGCTTCGAATGCGTCTCGCCGGGCGAACTGGATGCGGTGGATGCGGTCGCGCAGGGTGCCGCGCTGCCGCGCCTGTTCACGCCGAACTTCGCGCCGCGCGCGGATTACGCCGACGCCTGGCAGCGCGGCGTGCCGACCACGCTGGATTCGCTGCATCCGCTGCAGCACTGGCCGGAGCTGTTCGCCAACCGCGAGATCATGTTGCGCGTCGACCTCGGTCGTGGCCTTGGCCACCACGACAAGGTGCGCACCGGCGGCGAGGGCAGCAAGTTCGGCCTGCCGCTGGACCGGCTGGACGCGTTCCTCGCGCTGGCGGAAAAAAACCGCACGCGCATCGTCGGCCTGCACGCGCACCTCGGCTCGGGCATCCTGGAAGCGAAGCACTGGGCCGAAGTGTACGGGCAGCTCGCCAGCCTCGCCGACAAGATCGGCAGCGTCGCGTTCCTCAATCTCGGCGGCGGCCTCGGCGTGCCGTCGCATCCGGACGAGGCGGAGCTCGATCTGGCCGCGCTCGATGCCTCGTTGCTCGAAGTGCGGCAGTCGTATCCGCAGTACCGCCTCTGGATGGAGCCGGGGCGCTGGCTGGTGGCGGATTCCGGCGTGCTGCTGGCGCGCGCCACGCAGGTGAAACACAAGGGCGCGCTGAACTATCTCGGTTGCGACGCGGGCATGCACGCGCTGATCCGTCCCGCGCTGTACGACGCCTGGCACGAGATCGTGAACCTGTCGCGGCTGGATGGAGAGCCTGCGATCCTGTATCAAGTCGTCGGGCCGATCTGCGAATCCGGCGACGTGCTGGGTTGCGACCGCCGCCTGCCGGAAACCTTCGAGGGCGACGTGTTGCTGATCGCGCAGGCAGGCGCCTACGGCGAAGCGATGTCGTCGCGCTACAACCTGCGGCCGTTGGCCGAAACGGCGATCCTGGAATGAACGCTTTCGCCGACCCGCGCAAGGCGCTGGCGTTCCGGTTCGTGCGTTGCGAATACCGCGACGGCGTGGCCGACCTTGCGTACGCGTTCGACGACGGCCCGGAACTGGTCGAACGCATCCGCTTCCCGGAGGCGCCGCCGTTGCCGGAACCGCGCAAGCCCGCGTTCGACGCCGCGCTGCGGCTGCTGCACGGGATCGCCGGCATCAGTTACTACAAGGCCGGCATCCCGGCGCGCATCGAAGTCGAAAACGGCGGTTTCGACGAGGCGACGGCGTCCCTGCTCGACGGGTTGTACCTGCACGGGCTGTCCGAGTTCGCGTATCGCAACGGACTGGATCTGCGCGGAAGGATCGCATTTCCGCATTCCGGAACCATGCCCACCCCAATCCTCGCCTTGCGGGAGGAGCGATTGCCGCTCCGTACGCTCGTTCCGATCGGCGGCGGCAAGGATTCGCTGGTGGTGGTGGAAGCGCTGAAGGCGATCGCCGCGGACGCAACCGCGGTATGGATCGGCAATTCCCCGCTGATCGCCGCGGTGGCGGCGCGCACCGGGCTGGCGACGCTCAACATCGGCCGCGAGCTTTCGCCGCTGCTGTTCGAATACAACCGGCAGGGCGCGTGGAACGGCCACATCCCGGTGACCGCGATCAACTCGGCGATCCTGGTGTGCGCGGCGATCCTGTACGGTTTCGATGCGATCGCCTTCGCCAACGAGCGCTCGGCTTCCAGCGCCACGCTGGAATACGAAGGCCGCGAAGTGAATCACCAGTGGAGCAAGGGCTGGGCGTTCGAACGCGCGTTCGCGTCGCTCGTGCGCTCGCACGTCGCCGCCGACCTGGATTACTTCTCGCTGTTGCGGCCCTTATCCGAACTGGCGGTGACACGCGCGTTCGCGAGACTCGGTTCGGCATATTTCGACGCCTTCTCCAGCTGCAACCGCAACTTCCGCATTTTGGGGCCGAAACCCGCCGACCGCTGGTGCGGACACTGCCCGAAATGCCATTTCGTGTTCCTCGCGCTGGCGCCGTTCCTGCCCAAGCCGCGCCTGCTGCAAATCTTCGGGCGCAACCTGCTGGACGACGACGCGCAGGCCGCGGGTTTCGACGCGCTGATCGAATACCGCGACCACAAGCCGTTCGAATGCGTGGGCGAGGCGGCCGAGGCGCGCGCGGCGTTCGCGGTTCTGGCCGCAAGGCCGGAATGGCGCGAGGACGCGCTGGTCGCGCGCTTCCGCGAGGAGATCGCGCCGCAACTGGATGCCGCATCGCTGCGACTGGAGCCGTGGCTTTCCCCAAGCAAGAATCATGGCGTGCCTGATCGCTTTGTGGATGCATTGGAAGGGATTGCGCGTTGACACCCCTCCTTGCCAAACGCGTCCTGTTGCCAGGCTCGCGCGTCCTGCGCTCGCCGGGCAACACCGGCCTTCGGCATCTTGCCTCGGGCGTTCGCCGGCGCAGCCGATGCCATTCAAGGCATCGACCAAGCGCGCCTGCTCTCCCCGCGCGTTTCATCGGAGCGCTCGATGCGATTCGCGGAACTTGAAGGGCGCGATGTCGCGATCTGGGGTTTCGGCCGCGAAGGCCGCGCCACGTTGTCAGCGCTGCGCAAGCGTTTTCCAGAAAAATCGCTGACGCTGTATTGCAAACGCGAGGACGTCGAGGCTGGACGCGCGGCGATCGAAGCGGAGGTACGCCTGGTCGAAACCGCGCCCGATGCGCGAGCGCTGTCTTCCCACAACATCGTGATCAAGTCGCCCGGCATCAGCGCATACAAACCGGAAATCATCGCGGCACAGCGGAACGGCACCAAGTTCACTTCCGGCACCGCGTTGTGGTTCGGGGAAAACGTGCGCGATGAGGGCGGCGGCGCGCGCGTGATCGCGGTCACCGGCACCAAGGGCAAGAGCACGACCACCGCGCTGATCGCGCATCTGGCGCGAGCCCTCGGGGTTCGCACGGCGCTTGCCGGCAACATCGGCATGCCGCTGCTGGAACTGGACGGACAGCACGCCGATTTGTGGTCGGTCGAACTTTCCAGTTTCCAGACCGGCGATGCCGGGCCGGTCGAACTCGGTGTCGTCGTCAGCCTGGAGGAAGAACACCTGGACTGGCACGGCACGCGCGAACGCTACATCGCCGACAAACTGAAACTGGCCGAAGTCTCGCGCACCCTGCTGGTGGACGCCGAATCGGCGTTGCTCATGCAGCGCACGAATGCGCATCCGCACCGCGTCACGTTCGGCGATGCGCAGGGCTGGCATGTGTCCGCTGGCGCCATCCGGCGCGGCGCAGAGCGCATGTTCGACTTGCCGGGGCTGCCATTGCCCGGCGCGCACAATGCGCGCAATGCCTGCGCGGCGCTGGCCGCGATCGAATGGGCCGGGTTCGATGCGCGCGCGGCGGCGCGTGCGTTGCGCACGTTCAAACCGTTGCCGCATCGTTTGCAGCGATTGGGGATGCGCGACGGCATCGAGTGGATCGACGATTCGATCGCCACCACGCCCGCGGCCTCATCGGCGGCGCTGCGCAGCGTCGGTGATCGCACGGCAACCTTGATTCTTGGAGGCTTCGATCGCGGGCTGGACTGGGACGGCTTCGCCCGCGCACTCAGCCTCCATCCGCCGCACGCGGTGATCGTGCAGGGCGCGAATGCGGCGCGCGTCGCCGAGGCACTGGCGAAGGCAGGCGTACGCGCGCGCATCGAACGCGCGGAGGATTTCCAAGGCGCCGTGATGCGCGCGCGGGAAAGCACGCCACCCGGAGGCGTGGTGCTGCTGTCGCCCGGCGCGCCCAGCTTCGATCGTTTCAGGGATTACGCCGAACGCGGCCGCGCGTTCGCCGCGCTGGCCGGCTTCGACGCGGCGGCGCTGGGCGAAATCGAAGGGCTGGGGATCGCCTGAAGCAGACGCATCCGGCGGCGCGCGCCGGATGCGCCCGATCCGCTACTGGGTTTTCGACGCGGACTTCGAAGCCGCGGGTTGCGGCAGGGTGTAGCCCGACAGGCGCACCACGTTGTCCTTGTCGAAGTGGTACGACACGAGTTCCGGCACCGCCTGCTGCTCGTTGCTGAACTTGGTGGCGAACAACACGTTGACATAACTGCCGGCGGGGAGCTTCTGGTCTCCCTTCGAATTGATCCGGTACATCCGCACCAGTTTGCGCGATTCCATCTTGCCCGCCTTGGTGCGTTCGGCCTGCACCGCGCTGATGAAGGCGTCGCGCGATACGGCCTGCTTCATCAGGTCGGAGGCCTGGTCCCACACCGCGCCGACATCGCCCTTGTCCACGGTTTCGGCGACGCCCTGCGCATTCTTCGCCATGCGGTCGCGGAATTCCTGTTGTTCCTTGGTGGGTTTTTGTTGCGCCTCGGTCGATCCGGCCGGCTGCGAGGGTTGGGTCGCAGGCTGCTGGGCCAGGGCGCCGCCGGCGGCGAGCAGCAGGGCGGCGGGCAGGATGAGTCGTTTCAGCATGATCGGGCTCCTGTGCGAAGGAATCGGAAACGGCCGCAACCTATCACGCAATGGCCGTGAATGCAGCATGATCGGGAGCGGGGCGGGAAGCGGGAAGCGGGAAGCGGGAAGCGGAAGGCGTGAGGCGGGAAGCGGGAGGCGGGAAGCGGTGGAGTAAAACAGAAATCGTCATTCCGGGGCCGCCGCGACTTCATCGCGGCGGAACCCGGAATCTAGCTCTTGCATGAAAAGCAGATTCCGGATTCTGTTCGCTACGCGAACGGCCCCGGAATGACGACAAGGTTGCTACCCGTTACCCGAATCCCAGTTCCCAGTTCCTACCAGATCTTCACCCGGTCCTTCGGCGCCAGATACAGCTTCTGCCCCGGCTGCACGTCCCAGGCCGGGTACCAGGCATCGAGGTTGCGCACGGTTTCGGCGCGGAACTGCGCCGGTGCGTGCACGTCGGTGGCGAGGCGCTGGCGCTGCGCGGCGTCGCGGATCTTGTTGCGCCAGGCCTGGCCGAAGGCGAGGAAGAAGCGTTGGTCGCCGCTCAGGCCATCCAGCGTGGGCGCGGGCTTGCCATCCAGCGACAGGTGGTAGGCGCGGTACGCGGCGGTCAGGCCGGAGACATCGGCGATGTCCTCGCCGAGGGTCTGCTCGCCGTTGACGTGCAGGCCCGGCAGCGCTTCGTATTGGTCGTACTGTTTCGCGAGCGCGGCAGCGGCGGCTTCGAAATGTTGCAGGTCCGCCTTGGTCCACCAGTTGACCAGGCGCCCATGCGCGTCGAAATCCGCGCCGGTGTTGTCGAAGCTGTGGCTGATTTCGTGGCCGATGATCGCGCCGATCGCGCCGTAGTTGGCGGCCGGGTCGGCCTTGGGATCGAAGAACGGCGGTTCCAGGATCGCGGCGGGGAAGTTCAGCGCGTTCTGGATCGGCAGGTTCACCGCGTTGACCGTCTGCGGCGTCATCCACCATTCGCCGTTGTCGATCGGCTGTCCGATCTTCGCCTTCTGCAGTTCGTATTCGAACTTCACCGCGCGCAGGTGGTTGCCCAGTGCATCATCGGGCTTGATTTCGAGCGAGGCGTAGTCGCGCCAGTGGTCGGGGTAGCCGACCCCGACGCGCAGCGTCTGCAACTTCTCCCTCGCTTTCTCTTTCGTCGCGGGCGACATCCAGTCCAGCTTGCCGATGCCCTGGTCGAAGGCGGCCAGCAGGTTCTTCACCATCGCCTCGGCCGCGGTTTTCGACGAGGCCGGGAAATACTTCTGCACGTAGATCTGTCCCACCGCGTCGCCGAGGTCGGTATTGGTCGCGGCCACCGCGCGTTTCCAGCGTTCGCGCTGTTGCGGCGTGCCCTGCAGGGTCTTGCCGTGGAAATCGAACGCGAGGTCGGCGAATGCCTCGGGCAGCATCGAGGCGTTGTCGTCGAGGGCGTGGAAGGTCAGCAGCGCCTTCCAATCGTCGATCGACGCGCTGGCGGTCAGCTTGGACAAGCCCGTGGTCGCGGCCGGCTGCCACACGTCGAACTGCTTCGCGTCGAGACCGGCGGCCTGGAAGAACGCCGTCCAGTCCAGTCCCGGCGCCTTCTTCGCGAAGTCTTCCAGGCTCCACAGGTTGTCGGCCTTGTGTGCGTCCTCGCTCATCACCAGGCTTTCCTGCGCCTGCGCGATCTTCGTTTCCAGATCGAACACCTTTTGCGCCTGCTGCCCGGCATCGGCGACGCCGGCCTGCTTCAGCATCGCGGCGACGTAGGTCTTGTACTTGGCGCGGTCGGCCGCCATGTCCTTGTCCTGCGACAGGTAGTAGTCGCGGCTGGGCATGGCCAGGCCGCCCTGCAGCAGATACGGGATCTGCAGCGAGGCCTCGTTCAATCCCTTGGTGACGAACAGGCCGAACAGATGCTCGGTCTGGAAATTGGTGGCGTTGATCGGGTCGACGTCCGCGCGCAGTTCGGAACCCAGCACGCGCGCGAGATCGCCGCGCGTCTTGATCGCGGCGATCGCGTCCAGCTCGGGCTTCAGCGGCGACAGCCCCGCCTTTTCGATCGCGGCTTCGTCCATG
>JAFEEJ010000153.1 GCA_018241145.1 Pseudomonadota bacterium
CCCCACCTCACGCGCTTGCGAAATGCTTGTGCAAAGCGCCTGGTTCACAAACGCATGAGGTGGGGCGGGTGGGGGTTCGGCTCTTGCGAGATCGCGCCGCAAGACTCGTACCCTCACCCCAACCCCTCTCCCGAGGGGAGAGGGGTTCAACCGCTACCGCATCGACCCCGTTTGTTCTATTCTCAGCCGGTCATGGAGTCCCACACAGCCGCCGCCGAACCCGACAACCTGCGCACGGTGGTTGCCGACCTGCACAGCACGCGGGTGCTGTCGCTGGATGCGGGCGGCCGCATCCTCGACTGGATCAGCTGGCAGGATGCCGCGTGCCTGTACGCGCGGCGCGCGGTGGCGTGGACGCTGGGTGATTCCTGCCTCACGATCCACGGCGGTTTCCGCAACGACGGCGAGCAGAGCGTCATCGAACTGCATCCGATCGTCGCCAGCCGCGGGCATTGCCGCTCCGGCGCGGTCGATCCCTCGCCCGCGTTGACCAACGTCGCGCTGTTCGCGCGCGACCGCCACGTCTGCTTGTACTGCGGCGCGCATTTCAGCCGCGGCGAACTGACGCGCGACCACGTGCTGCCGCTGTCGCGCGGCGGCAAGGACATCTGGGTCAACGTGGTCACCGCGTGCCTGCACTGCAATATCAGGAAAGGCGGGCGCACGCCGCAGCAGGCCGGCATGCCGCTGCTGGCGGTGCCGTATCGCCCGAGCTGGGTGGAACACCTGATCCTCTCCAACCGCAACATCCTCGCCGACCAGATGGAATTCCTGGTGCATCACCTGCCGAAGAACCGGCGGATGAGCTAGCGGGACTCGGGACTCGGGACTCGGGAAAGCAAACCAACCACGTCGTCATTCCGGGGCCGTTCGCGGTTTCATCGCGAACGGAACCCGGAATCTGCTCTTGCAGGAGTGCCTGCACGCAACAAAACGCCGTCCATGGCCAAGAGCTCCGTGGTTCCGCGCTGCGCAGCCCCGGAATGACGGCACCCTCCATGCCTGCCTGCATCGGAATGACGCCCTTCATTCCACACTTTGGCAGCGTGTCTCTTCGGTTTCCCGCCGGAGCGCCGTAAAATGCCGTGTTGCGCCGCGTCGTGCGGCGGTTTTTTGGGGACGGGGCCCGTTGAGCGATCCGCAGTACCAGCCGCCCGAGCACGACAGCGTGCGCACGGAAGGTTCCACCGACGCCCTGCCGGTGGCGCCGGCGCTCGGGCTTTCGCTGGATGCCGCGCGCATGCCGCGCAAGTCCACGCTGGTGGACAGGCGCGTGCTGTTGATCACGGCGCTGGCCGTGCTGATCGCATTCGCCGCGGCGCTGATCGCGCAACTGCTCACCGCGCTGATCGGCCTGGTCACCAACCTCGCGTTCTATGGCCGCGTCAGCGCAGCATTCTCGTCACCCGCCGGCAACCACCTGGGCGCGTGGGTGATCGTGGTGCCGGTGATCGGCGGCCTGATCGTGGGCGCGATGGCGCGCTGGGGTTCGCGCGCGATCCGCGGCCACGGCATCCCCGAGGCGATGGAGCAGGTGCTGTTGAACGAATCGCGCATCGCGCCGCGCATCACCTTCCTGAAACCGGTGTCGTCGGCGATCGCGATCGGCACCGGCGGCCCGTTCGGCGCGGAGGGCCCGATCATCGCCACCGGCGGCGCGCTGGGTTCGTTCCTCGGGCAATTGCTGCGCGTGACCGCGCACGAACGCAAGGTGCTGCTGGCTGCGGGCGCCGCGGCCGGCATGGCGGCGGTGTTCGGTTCGCCGGTGTCGGCGCTGGTGCTCGCCGTCGAACTGCTGCTGTTCGAACTGCGCCCGCGTTCGCTGATCCCGGTGGCGCTGGCGACGTTCACGGCCACCGGCGTGCGCTACGCGCGCTACGGATCGGCCGCGGTGTTCGCGATGCCCGCCGACCTGATCGAACCGGGCGGCCGCGCGCTCGCCTGCTACATCGCGCTGGGCGCGCTGATCGGCGTGGTGAGCGTGGCGGTGACGCGGCTGGTGTACGGCGTGGAAGACGCCTTCGAAAAACTGCCCGTGCACTGGATGTGGTGGCCCGCGATCGGCGGCGTGGCGGTCGGCGTGATCGGCTGGATCGCGCCGCACACGCTGGGCGTGGGCTACGACAACATCGAGGCGATCGTCGCCGGGCACTTCGGCGTGCAGGTGCTGATTTCGCTGTGCCTGCTGAAATTCCTCTCGTGGGCGATCGCGCTGGGCAGCGGCACCTCAGGCGGCACGCTGGCGCCGCTGTTCACCATCGGCGGCGCGCTGGGCGCGCTGATCGGCATCGGAATCGCGGCGATCGCGCCGGGATTCGGCGTCGATCCGCGCATCGCCGCACTGGTGGGCATGGCGTCGATCTTCGCCGGCGCCTCGCGCGCGCTGCTCACTTCGATCGTGTTCGCGTTCGAAACCACGCGCCAGCCGGTCGGCCTGCTGCCCTTGCTGGGCGGCTGCACCGCGGCGTACCTGATTTCCGCGCTGATGATGCGCAACACCATCATGACCGAGAAGATCGCGCGCCGCGGCGTGCGCGTACCGAGCGAATACGCGGCGGATTTCCTGGAACAGATTTCGGTGGGCGCCGCCTGCACGCGCGAGGTGCGCAGCCTGCGCACCTCGGATGCGCTGGCGGACATCCGCCACTGGCTGAATTCGGGCCAACCGGAATCGCAACACCAGGGGTATCCGGTGCTGGACGATTCGGGGCGCGTGCGCGGCGTGATCACGCGGCGCGACCTGCTCGATCCCGACCTGCCGGGACTCAAACGCATCGGCGAAATGCTCAAGCGCGCGCCGATCCTGGTCGAAGAGAATCATTCCCTGCGCGAAGCCGCCGACCACATGGTCGCGGAGAACGTCGGCCGGCTGGTGGTGGTGGCGCATGGCGACCCGAACCGGATGGTCGGCATCCTCACGCGCGGCGACCTGCTTGCCGCGCACGGGCGGCGCCTGAAGGAAGCGCGCGACGCGGGCAGGCACATCCGGATTCGGCAGACGCTGAAGCGGAGGTTCGGCGGGGCGCGTCCTTGAAAGTGTCCCGGATTCTTCTTCGTCATTCCGTGCGCCGCGCAGCGGCAATCCGGACAAGTTCGTCTGGAACGAATTTGAACAACCGAAGGTTGGCCCAGAGGGCAAAGTCCATGGACAGACTTTGCAATCTGCTCTTTGGGTACCGCGAAACGCAGATTCCGGGTTCCGTTTTCCGACAAGGCCGGAAAACGGCCCCGGAATGACGAATGATTGTGAGGCCGCGTTCGGCCATATTTTCGCTCTTGCCCTGCCGGCTCTCACGTCCAACAATACGCCAATGACCAACCCCGCCCGCTACCCGCTGCTCTCGCAGATCGACTCGCCGGTCGACCTGAAAAAGCTGCGCGAGGAGCAGTTGCCTGCGCTGGCGGAAGAATTGCGCGCCTACCTGATCGAATCCGTCGCCAGCGTGGGCGGCCACTTCGGGGCGGGGCTGGGCGTGGTGGAATTGACCGTCGCGCTGCAATACCTCTACGACACCCCGCGCGACCGCATCGTCTGGGATGTCGGCCACCAGTGCTATCCGCACAAGATCCTCACCGGCCGCCGCGACGCGATCACCACGATCAAGCAGAAGGATGGCCTTGCGCCGTTCGCCAAACGCGCCGAGAGCGAATACGACGTGTTCGGCGTCGGGCATTCGTCCACGTCCGTTTCCGCCGCGCTGGGCATGGCGATCGCCGCGCAACGCCGGCACGACGATCGCAGGATCGTCGCGGTGATCGGCGACGGCGCGATGACCGCGGGCATGGCGTTCGAGGCCCTGAACCACGGCGGCGACGTGGATGCCGACCTGCTGGTGATCCTCAACGACAACGGCATGTCGATCAGCGAGAACGTCGGCGCGACGACCAAGATGCTGGCGCGGCTGCTGGCGAGCCGCAGGTTGAACCTGTGGCGCGAGCGCACCAAGCGCGCGCTGAAACCGCGTTCGCTGCTGTGGCGCTTCATCAAGCGCTGGGAGGAACACGCCAAGGGCATGTTCGTGCCGAGCACGCTGTTCGAGGAGCTGGGTTTCCACTACACCGGCCCGGTCGACGGCCACGACCTGCCCACGCTGCTGCATTCCCTCAAGACCGTGAGGGACCTGCGCGGGCCGCAGCTGCTGCACGTGATCACCACCAAGGGCAAGGGCTACGCGCCGGCCGAACACGCGCAAATCGAATACCACGCGGTGTCGCCGTTCGATCCGAAGCAGGGCGTGGTGAAGAAGCCCGCGGGCGCGACGAAGAAGATCAGCTATACCGAAGTGTTCGGCGACTGGCTGTGCGACATGGCGGCGGCCGACGCGAACCTGTACGGCATCACCCCGGCGATGCGCGAGGGTTCGGGCCTGGTGCGTTTCTCGAAGGAATTTCCCGATCGCTATTTCGACGTCGCGATCGCCGAACAGCACGCGGTGACGCTCGCGGCCGGCATGGCCTGCGAAGGCGCGCATCCGGTGGTGGCGATCTATTCCACCTTCCTGCAACGCGCCTACGACCAGTTGATCCACGACGTGGCGCTGCAGGACCTGCCCGTGCTGTTCGCGATCGACCGCGCCGGCGTGGTCGGTCCGGACGGCCCCACCCATGCGGGCAGTTTCGATCTCACCTACCTGCGCTGCATCCCGAACCTGGTCGTGATGGCGCCGGCCGACGAGAACGAATGCCGACAGATGCTGACCACGGGTTATCGCCACGACGGCCCCGCCGCGGTGCGCTATCCGCGCGGTTCGGGTCCGGGCGCCGCCATCGAACGCGAGTTGACCGCGTTGCCGATCGGCCGCGCGCAGGTGCGGCGGCACGGCCGCGGCCTCGCCCTGCTCGCCTTCGGCTGCATGGTCGCGCCGGCCGAGCAGGTCGGCGCGGAACTGGAAGCGACCGTGGTCAACATGCGCTTCGTCAAACCGCTCGACGGCGACCTGACCCTGAAGCTGGCGCGCTCGCACCGGGCGCTGGTGACGCTGGAAGACAACGCGGTCGCGGGCGGCGCGGGCTCGGGCGTGGCCGAACTGTTGTCGGCGCGCGGCATCGAAGTGCCCGTGCTGCATCTCGGCCTGCCCGACGCCTTCCTCGAACACGGCAGCCGCGAGGAACTGCTCGGCGACGCGGGACTGGATGCCGCGGGCATCCGCGCGGCGATCCTTGCGCGGTTTCCGCAGTTCGCGCCGCCGCAACTGCGCGACGCGGTGTAACTGCCTTCCTTGCTGTTGCATCGCAAGATTGCCTTGGGTTCCGCTCGCTGCCGCGAGCGGGCTACTTTCGTTACGGCGAAAGTAGCCAAAGCCATTGCGCCGGCATGACGGCCGAGCCAACATCCGGTTGGCTCGACTGCCCTGCGCTTCTCGCCGGCGCGCGGCGGCGCGAACTCGCACATCCTTGTGCTCAAACAGTCGCGCCTTTCCCGCGCGTCCGGCTGCGATGCTCGGCATCACGCGACGCGCTTCAAGCTCGCTCAACGCGGCCATCCATGGCCTATGCCCGTTACTTCTGTACGGATGCGGCAGCTCCGCCGGCAGCGTTACTCGTCCATTTGTTCAACCAGCCGATCACCGTGTCGTGCCAGAGCACGCTGTTCTGC
>JAFEEJ010000154.1 GCA_018241145.1 Pseudomonadota bacterium
AACTCGATCGCGTCGTCGAGGTCGCGGCCGATGCAGATGTCGCAGTCGTAGCGCTCGAAGCTGATGCGTTCGTAACCGGCGCTGCGCAACATCAGGCTCACCGTGTCCGGGCCTGCCATCGAGAACGGTCCCGGGCCGCAGTGCACCTGGTCGGTGTCCTCGTGCGAGACCACGGGGACGATCTGCTTCACGCGCAATTCGGCCTCGTGCAGCCACGGATTTTCCTCGCGCCGGCGCCACACGATCTGCATGAAGCTGCCGCCGGGCTTGAGCGCCTTGCGCACATTGCGCATGGCCGCACCCGGCATTTCGAAGAACATCGTGCCGAAACGCGCGAACGCGTGGTCGTACGGACCGTGCAGGTCGTCGCCCTGCGCGTCGCCGACGAAGAAGTGCGCGTTGTCCGCGCCTTGCTCGCGCGCGAGCGCCTGCGCATCGCGGATGAAATTGCCGGCGCAATCCATGCCGGTCGCCGCGCCGTGCGGCGCGACCGACCCGGCGATGCGCACCGTGCTGTCGCCGAAACCGCAGCCGATGTCGAGCACGCGCTGGCCGTCGCGATAACCGCAGCGTTGCAGCGCCGCGTCGCTGTGCTGCGACAAGCCATCCACCAGCAGGTGGCGGAACCGGCAGAACTTGTCGTAGAGGACGGTGTTCCAGGCTTCGACGATGGGGTTGTTGCCGGAGGTCATCGCGCGTCTCCCGCCTTTGCGAGGGGACTTCAGGATCCTGCGAACAGGCGATTGAGTTCCGCGTAGGCGGCGTTGTCGGCGAAACCGTCGAAACGCCCTTCCGCCAGGCCGCGCGCCGCGCGCAGGAAACCGCCCCACGCCGCGCCGGCCAAGGCGCTGCCGACGCTGATCCGGCGCACGCCGAGTCCGGCGAGGTCATCGAGCGTGAACGGCGCGGGCCAGCCGACCAGCACGTTCACCGGCTTGGGCGCGACCGCCTGCACGACCGCCTCGATCTGCTCCGGCGTGCGCAACCCCGGCGCGTACAGGCAATCCGCGCCGGCGCCCGCATACGCCTTCAACCGCTTCAACGATTCGTTCAAGGGATCGGAATGACCGGTGAGGAAACATTCCGCGCGGCCGATCAGCAGCACGTCCTCGCCGGATTCGTCGATCGCCTCGCGCGCCGCGCGCATGCGCGCGACCGCTTCGTCGAGTGCATACAGCGGTTGCGATGCATCGCCGGTCGCATCCTCGATCGACAATCCGGCCACGCCGGTCTCGATGCAGCGATGCACGTTCTTCTTCAGGCCATCCAGATCGCGCGCGTGGCCATCCTCGAAATCGGCGTTCACCGGCAGGCCGGTGGCTTCGACGACCTCGCGGAAGTGCGCCAGCACCGCATCCAGCGGCATCGCGTTGTCCGGACGCCCGCGCGACCACGCGAACCCGGAACTGGTGGTCGCCAGCGCCTCGAAGCCGAGATGCGCAAGCAGCTTCGCGGAACCGGTGTCCCAGGGATTGGGGATCACGAAACAACCCGAATCATGGAGCTTGCGGAAGGCGGAGCGGCGTGCAGAGAAATCGGGCTTGCGCATGTCGCCATTCTGACACGCACACAAGACGATCGGGCCTTTCGGGAGCCTGTTGGAGCAGTTGACAACAAAATACGCTGTTGTCATCATCCCCAACATGGCCGCGATCCTGCTGTTGCGCGAACGGCTGGTCCTGACGGAAACCGCGTTTGTCGAAGCGGTGATCTGGCAATTGCCGCAGCGGCTGTCCGGCAGCACGCATCGCTGCAAATATCGGCTGGCTTTGATCGCGGATCGAATTTGCGTGCTGCGCTACGACAACGAGGCCGGCAAGGGCGATCACAAGCACGTTGGCAGGCGCGAGACGCCATACCGATTCATCGATCTCGACACCCTGCAACACGACTTCTGGACAGATGTCGAAACATGGAGGAAGAAGCAATGAATACTGTCACTCTGAGTGTGACTTCGATGGATGACGTCAAACGTCGCGTGCGCTCGGCTTTTGGAGGCGAGCGACGCGGTGCGCGCATTTCGTTCGCCTCGGCGGAATTGCTGTGGAAGGTGTTGACCGCCAAACGCTGGGAACTGCTGCGTGCGATGGCGGGTCAGGGCGCGATGACGATCCGCGAAGCCGCGCGGCGGGTAGAGCGCGACGTCAAGGCCGTGCACGGCGACGTGCATGCGCTGCTCGATGCAGGCGTGCTGGAACGCGATTCGCGCGGCCGCATCGTTTTTCCCTACGACGCAGTGCACGTGGATTTCCTGCTGTACGCGGCGTGACCGGCAGCAAAGTTCGGCGATGAGCAAGCCTGTGGACTGCGAAGACACGATCGGCGCGGACACGCGATTTCCGGCCTCGGCGACCTGCGGCGCTATGATCGCCGTTGCGACGCGACCCCCGGAACCGGAGTGTGCCCATGATCAAGGTAAGCGTGATGTATCCGAATGCTCCCGGCGCCCGGTTCGACCACGAGTACTACCGCGACAAGCACCTGCCCCTCGTAAAGGCGCGGATGGGAGACAAGTGCAGGCGCTACACCATCGACAAGGGGCTGGCCGGCGGCACGCCCGGCGCACCCGCGACCTACGTGGGAATGTGCCACAT
>JAFEEJ010000155.1 GCA_018241145.1 Pseudomonadota bacterium
CAGCGCGCAACGCTTCCGCATGGTTGAACAACTATCAGCGCGGTGCCGCTCCGGCTGACGAGGTTCAGCACTTGGCACACAGGGACGCGGTTGGAGTATGATTCAATCCTACTCTGGTGGAGGCCGGTTATGCGCTCAACCCAACAACTCAGCATCACGCTGCCGAACGAGATGGCCGACGCAGTCAAGGCCAAGGTCGCAGGCGGCGAATACGCCACCGAGAGCGAGGTCATCCGTGAAGGGCTCCGCGCCCTGATGGCTCGTGATCGGGCGGTCGAAAAGTGGCTGCGGGAACAAGTGGTCCCGGCAGCCATGTCCCTCGAAGCCAATCCGGCCAGCGCACTGACCCCGGACCAGGTACGCGGGCACTTGGCCGAGAAGCGACGCACGCGAGCCCGGGCACGCAACGCGTGACGTACAAAATCCGTTTTGCACCCGCAGCCCGGCAGCAACTCGCCACGATCGAAGACTACATCGCTCTCGCAAGCGGGTACCCCGCAGTCGCGGAGCAATTCGTCGACGATGTCGTTGCCTACTGTGAGAGCTTTGAAACGTTTCCCGAGCGCGGAACACAGCGTGATGACCTGCTGCCCGGCTTGCGGACCGTCGGCTATCGGCGGCGAGTCACCGTTGCCTTCCGCGTCGACACGGCGAGCCTCGTGGTGACAATCCTCGGCGTCTTTTACGGCGGCCAGGATTTCGAAGCTGAAATCGCACCGACCGGGTGTGGCGACGGTTGACGCTGCCACGGCGGCGCCGCTCTCCATAATGCCACGCGTGAAGTGGGTCGCTAACCGCCGAAGGCTTCGTCTGGCATTGCTAAGAACGCGAAGCAGGACGTATCGCGGTCCTGCCAGCGCTTGCAGGCTTCGTCGAGGATGTCGCGCAAGGTGTCGAAATCATTTTCCGACGCGGCGCGTAGATCTTCCGCATGATCGAACAACCATGCGTAACCGATGCCTTGCGGCAGCCACGAAAGATCGTCGAGGCAATCGGCCAGCGCGTCCCAGTTGGCGCCGAAGGTTTGCGGAAAAGCCAGCGCCGCGGCGATGCGTCGCAGCAGGTCGTGCTTGCCGCTGCATCCGGCGAGGCTGATGCGTCGCACCACGAGGCCCTGTTCGTGGGCGGCTGCGTCGAGCTCATCAAGATCGGAAGGGTCGACGATGTGCGCGCCGTTGCGCGCGAAGTCGCCAAGGTCGAGGTTCATTTCGGCACCGTGAACTCGCGGAAGCTGCGGTAGTGGTCGTCGGTGTAGTAGTAGATCGTCGGCGGATCGCCGCCGGTGATGATGCGCCGCGCGCCGCGGTTGCGCGCGCCGGGCGTTTCCACCGTGTATTCGTGGTAATAGCCGCGTGGTTCCTGCGGCAAATGACCTTCGTAATTGCCGAATACTACGCCGTCCTGCGCGTGCGGGAACGGGCCGCCGCGCGCGATCAAGGCCAGCGTGGTGCGCGCTTCGGGCGGCAGGAAACCGGGCAGGGCATCCTTCGGCGCAGCGGGGGTGGCGGAGGTGTCTTGCGCGGTGCCGACCGGAGTGTTCGTCGATGGCGCCGGCGCGACGCGGTTGCCGTGGTGGCTGGCATACCACGCGACGAAGGCCAGCACCGCCAGCGGAATCAGGAGTCGGATAAGGCGCATGATCGACGTGAGGTTCGACGGGAAGTGATTGCAGGTACAACGGCTTGGCGATGGTTTCTCGATGGATTCCACGCGCCGCGTTCAGGGGTTCGCTTGCGTGATTATCGCCGCGATGGCGTCGAGATCGTCGTTGGGCGAAGGGGGAACCGGGTGGCCCGCGCCGTCGCTCGGCCGCTCGTAACGGTCCAGCATCAGCGAGAACGCGAGGTGGCGGCCGGAGATGTCGGTGACATAGCCCGACAACGCCGAACTGTGGGTCAGCGTGCCGGTCTTGGCCTGCAGGTTGCCCGCGGCCGGCGTGTCGCGCATGCGGTTGCGCAACGTGCCGTCCACCGCGGCCACCGGCAGCGCGTCGCGGAACACGGAAGCGAAGGATTGCCGCGTAATCCACGCAAGCAGTCGCACGGTGGCGAGCGGCGACACCAGGTCCTTGCGCGACAATCCCGCGCCGTCGGCGAAGGTCGCGCCACCGTCGGGGATGCCTGCGCGCGCCAGCATCGCGCGCATGCCGCACAGGCCCCACTCCGCGCTGGTGAATGGCGCTTCGCTGCGATCCGCGCACGCGCCGCCCTGCGCCAGCCGCACGCCGGCCTGTTGCAGCAGCACTTGCGCGTAGAGATTGTCCGAATGCTTCAACATGTGCGTCACCAGGTCCGACAGCGGTGGCGAATCGATGGCCGCGATCCGCTGGGTCCCGGGTTGCGCCAGCGCGGTGTCGCCTTGCGGCCAGTGCAGCACGCGCACCCTGCCGTCGAGCGCGATGCCGGCGCGCAGCAGCGCATCGCGCAGCAGCGTGCCCGCGAGCAAGGCCGGATCGGGCACCGAAAGCGGATAGACGTGCGCGTTCACGCCGGGCGGCAGGCTGCCGCTGGCGTAGAGCGTATCGGCACCGGGAGGCCGGTACAGTCCGAGCGTGTCGGCGCTGCCGCGCGCCGGATCGGGCGCGCCGGTGAGATTCACGATCCGCAGGCCCGAACCGGTGCCGTCGAGTGCGACGTTGCAGCAGCGCGCGCCGGTTCGCGACACGCGCACGCGCAACACGTTGCCCTGCACGCTGAGCGCCGAAGCCGCCGCGCCGAACCATGCCTGCAGGTCGCCCGCTTCCCAGCCGTCGCCGTAGGACGGTCCGGCGAACCAGGTATCGTCAGCGATCAGGTCGCCATGTATGCGACGCATGCCTTGCGCCGACAACGCGCTCGCGAAACGCGCGGCCCAGTCGGGCGAAGTGTCGCCGAGCGAGGGATCGCCGCCGCCGCGCAGGATCAGGTCGCCGGCCAGCGTGCCGCCTCGCGGTGCCGCGGTGGCGTACAGCGCGGTGTCGAAACGCGCATCGGATCCGAGCGTGGCCAGCGCCAGCGCCGCGGTGTAAAGCTTGGCGTTGGAAGCGGGCACGAACAACTGGTCGGCTTCGTGTGCGTAAAGCGTTTCGCCGCTGTCCAGCGAAACCACGTCGATGCCCCAGCCTGCGTGCGCGAAGCGCGGCTGGGCAAGGAAAGCATCGATACTCTGCGCGAACGGGGTTTGCGGGATGCGCGGTGACGCGGCGTTGGGCACGGCCGGCAGGGATTGCGCGGGGATCGTGGCCGGCGCCGGCGCCCGGGTCGGCTCGCTGGCGCAGCCGGCAAGCGCGAGGATCAATACGCAGAGGGCGGATAGGCGTTTCATGCGATGCGTCCCTGCAACGCCATCGCGGCCGCGGGATTGCGCGCCTTGGCGCTGCCGATGAAATACACGAAGACGTCACGCGCCGTGGATCCAGTTTCGCCCGCGGCCTGCACATACGGAAGATCGGCAGGCTGCTCGCCGCGGACCCACGCTTGCGCGCGGCGAGTCCAGTCGTCCAGCGCGGCATCGTCGTAGCCGTTCGCGACCGCTTCACGGCTGCGCATCAGCCGCGCATACACGAAATCGCCGGTGACATCCGCGAACGACGGATATTCGGCGGAATCGGTGAACACGCAGGCGCAGCGATGCCCGCGCGCCAGTTGCAGGAATTCCTCGCACAGGAAACTGGCGTGGCGCACTTCCAGCGCGTGCCGCAGCGCGCGGCCGTTCAATTCGCGCGGAAGTAGATCAAGGAAGGCCGCGAAATCATCGCGTTCGAATGCGCGTGACGGCGGAAATTGCCACACGATCGGTCCGAGCTTGCCGCCGAATTCCGCCAGACCGCCGAACACGAAACTGCGGACCAGCGCGCCTGCGCCTGCGAGTTTGCGGACTTCCGCGACCTGCCGCGGCGCCTTCAGCGAAAACACGAAACCCTCCGGCGTCTCGCCGCGCCATTTCGCGTAGACCTTCGGCGTCTGCGCGCGATAGTACGTGCTGTTGATCTCGATCGCCGTCAGGTGCCGGCTGGCGTATTCCAGTTCGCGCCGCTGCGGCAGGCCCTTCGGATAGAAGTTGTCGCGCCACGGCGCGAAGTTCCAGCCGCCGATGCCGATCTTGATGCGTCCGCCGCGCGCGGCGGCGAGCGCATCGTCGATGGGCGGGTCGGGTTTCTTCACTCCGCCGGTTCCGTCCAGGGATCGTAGTCGCCGAACCACCACAGGTGGCCCTCGGGATCGCGGCAGGAGTAGCCGCTGCCGCCGTATTCCTTCGTCTCCAGCGCATCGACGATCGCGGCGCCGGCGGCTTGGGCGCGTTCGTAGTGTGCCTTGCAATCCGACACGATCACGCAGGGGCATTGCGTTTCGCGTCCGCCGATCTCGTCCGGCTGCGCGATGCGCCGTCCCCATTCGCTGCCATTGGCCACCGAGCCGAGCATGACCATGCCGTTGCCGAAGGTGAGCTGCGCGTGCTGCACGGTCTTGCCGCTGTCGTCGGTGTACACGGCGTGCTTCTCGAAGCCGAACGCCTTGCACAGCCATTCGATCATGGCCGGCGCATCGCGGTAGCGCATGCCGGGAATGATGGTGGCGACGGTGTCCTTGGCGTTCGACATGATGGATATCCTCGTGGCAGGGTCCGGGCCGACCGGCGCGCCGTTCGACTTCCTTGCCCGTTCACGGCACGTGAATCGGAACAAGGCTAGTGTAAGCATTTCACCATGCGACGGGAGCGCGACATGAAAAGCAAGGGTTCGGCGATCTGGAAAGGCAGCTTCAAGGACGGGCGCGGCAGCATCAGCACCGCCAGCGGCGTGCTGAAGGACGAAGGCTACTCGGTGGGCTCGCGGTTCGAAGGCGACAAGGGCACCAATCCCGAGGAACTGATCGCCGCGGCGCACGCGGCGTGCTTCTCGATGGCCTTGTCGCTGTTGCTCGGAAAGGCCGGCCTGCAGCCGGAATCCATCGAGACCACCGCCACCGTCTCGCTGGACAAGGCCGGCGACGGGTTCGAGATTTCGGCATCGCACCTGGATGTCAGCGCGCGCATTCCCGGCGCGGACCGGGCGAAGTTCCTGGAGGTCGCGAAACAGGCCGAGCAGGGCTGCCCGGTATCGAAGGTGCTGAAGGCGAAGATCAGCATGGACGCGAAGCTGACCTGAGGCCCCTTGCTTTTCGGCGCCGGTCGTCGCAATTTGCACGCGACGCGTCCCCGCGGACGCATTCCACGTTCGACACGCCGGAGGTCATCATGAGCAAGGGTATGGATCGCAAGAAGGAAGACAAGAAGAAGCCCGCGAAAACGCTGAAGGAGAAACGCGCCGAAAAGCAGGCGAAGAAGTCCTCGCGCAGCTGAGGCTTCAGCGCAACCGCGACGCGTGCGCGTAGACGTTCATCGCGTCCGCGCGCGCGAATGCGATCAGGGTGACGCCGGCGCGGTCGGCCAGTTCGATCGCGAGCGAAGTCAGTGCGGAAATCGCCGCGATCACGGCGATGCCCGCGCTCGCCGCCTTGTGTACGATCTCGTAGGACGCGCGCGAGGTGATCGCGAGGAAGCCGGTGCGCGCGCGCCATGCGGCGCTCGCCGCCGCGTCGGTGTCGCGCGCCAGCGCGCCGACCAGCTTGTCCAGGGCGTTGTGGCGCCCGACATCCTCCCGCACGAGGATGCCGTCGCTCCACGCGTAACCCGCGGCGTGCACGCCGCCGCTGCGTTCGTTCAAGGGCTGGTGCCGCGCGAGTTCGCGCAGGCCCCGCGCGATCCGTGCGGATTCGATCCGCAGGTCCGATTGCACGCGCGCCACCGGCCGTACGGCTTGCTGCAGCGACTCCACGCCGCACAGGCCGCATCCGCTGCGTCCGGCGAGGTTGCGTTTGCGCGTTTCCAGCGCCTCGAACCGCGCGTGCGGAATCAGGGCATGCAGCGAAATGCCGTCGCTGTTGCGCACGCAATCGACCAGCTCGAATTCCGACGCGCTTTCGACGATGCCCTCGCCGAGCGCGAAACCCAGCGCGAAATCCTCCAGGTCGCAGGGCGTGGCCATCATCACCGCATGCGGCACGCCGTTGTAGAG
>JAFEEJ010000156.1 GCA_018241145.1 Pseudomonadota bacterium
CGCCGAATCGATCGAGAGCGAAGAGCACTGAGCGCAGCTTCCGATTCGTAGAAAATTGCGTTGCGCACGATCGCGCGAGAACGCTCCGCACGAAGATCGTTTCACGCTTCGATTCGATCCGCGGAGGTGCCCCGGATAGCGGATGCGTGACGCCGATTCCATCCGTATCTTCGTGACGCGGATCACCGAAGATGCGTTTTCCGGTGGTTTCGGCGACCCTCGCGACATTCCCGCAAGTCCGGGCGTTCAGTGCCCGTTGCCGCCTCGCCGCGGTCCTACGCGCAGGAAATCCCGGCATGCGGCGAAATCGTGCCGCGGTGATCGTCCCGCAACTCGATGATCTTCCAGAATCCAGTCCCGACGCGGCATGCAGGGCATTTCCGCGGGTTCCATGCCCGATTCCGTTTGGACGTCTATACGTTCATCACGCAATTGCATCCCTGCATTTCCGGTCGTTGCGCGAGGATGTTCCGGGGTCGCGCGGCGTGCGCAAGGGCTTCATCCGACGCGAAAAATCCATTGACAGCACGTTTCGACGGGACTAGCTTCTGCGCCCGACGACATGCGTCGAAGGAAACATGCCGGCTGCCAAGTACATCGAACCGTATATCGAGCACGGCCACAAAAGTGGCCGAGTGATGAAAATCACCGTCTCGATTCCGGCGCATGTACTCCGGTTGCTCTCCGACGAACGCACCCGTCGTCAGGTGTTGAACTTGCGGCACGCCAGCAACAGCGATCTTCTCTGCGAGGCGTTCCTGCATGCGTTTACTGGGCAACCACTGCCAACTGATGAGGAGCTGAGACGAACCATGGCCATGAAGAAAGCTGCAAAGAAATCCGCCAAGAAGGCGGCGAAGAAGTCAGGCAAGCGCAAACCCGCTCGCGCGAAGGCCGCTTCGGCCCGCAAGACCGGCAAGCGCAAGACGGCCCGCAAGGCCGCGAAGAAGCGTCCGGCGCGCAAGCGCGCGGCGAAGAAGGGCGGCCGCAAGGCCGCGGCGAAGAAGGCCGTGATGGCGAAAGCCACCCGCGCCAGCAAGGCCTCCAAGGCCAAGCCGAAGTCGAAGAAGAAGTAAGCAAGGGTCCACTGTCAAGCAACAAGCAGACGCACATAACTACAAGCCGGATTCTCCCCGCGACGCCCAGCGTGGGGAGACGGCAAAAAGGCAGAACCTCGACCCCGGCCCAGCGCCGGGGTTTTGCTTTCCGTGCGGCGTCCGGGCGGCGTCCGGGCGGCGGAGCGTGAACGGTTTCACGATTGCGCGCGCTGCGCGGGACGGCCGGGAGGAATTTTCCCTTTCGCGGCCGTCGTGACGGAACATGTGGAACGTTTCGTGCTAGAAATCCGCATGGCGCGTTCCGCGCACCAGCCTGTGAGTTCCGGCCATGTACACATCGATCCGCATGCGTTCCGCTTGTACCGTGGCGATCGCCACTTCGCTGCTGCTGGGGCTGGCTGCATGCGGCAACAACCAGGCGCCCGCCGGCAACGGCACGCCGGGTCAACCGGCTGCGGCGACGAGCGCTGCGAAGAAACCGGTACCCGTCCCCGCGGCTGCGTCGACCCAGGTACAAGCGCAGGCCGCCGCCCAAGCGCGGATCGAGGGAATGGGCGTCAAGGAATTGCTTGCGGCGGGCAACACCGCGATCAACCAGCAGAAGCTGGTGGCGCCCAAGGGCGACAATGCCTTCGAATACTACGAGAAGGCCCTGGAGAAGGATCCGAAGAACCAGGCCGCGCAGGACGCGCTGCGCGAACAATTTCCGTTCGGCGCGAATGTGGTCGAACAATCCATCGCGCAGGGCAACTTCGACGAGGCGCAACGCGAAATCGCCTTGCTGTCGAAAGCCGATCCCGGCAATTACACCCTGAAGATCCTCGGCTCGAAGCTGGATGCCGCGCAGAAACAGAAGCAGCGCCTGGCCGATCAACAAGCCAAACAACAGGCAGCCCAACTTGCCGCGCGACAAGCTGCCGAAGCGAAAGCCGCCGCTGCCAGGGCGGCTTCCGCGCCGCCGCCCGCGGTCCCGGTGCAGAAGCCCGTGGTGCAGCAGGCGCAACCCACGCCCGCGCAGGCCGCGCCCAAGTCCGCGCCGCCGCCCGAGCCGAAACCGGGCGGTGAAACGCGAGGCGCCCAGGTGATAACCGCAGCGCAGCCGGACTACCCCATACAGGCCGCGCGCAATAACCAGTCGGGCTATGCCACGGTGGAATTCACCGTGGGCGCGGACGGTACGGTAAGCAACGTGCACGTGATCGGTTCGAGCGCGCGCGTTTTCGAAAGTGCGGCGGTGCAGGCCGTTTCGCGCTCGAAGTTCAAGCCGGCGTTGAAGGACGGACAGCCGGTGTCCAGCACGTTGCAGCGTCGCATCGCCTTCAGCCTGGGTGGGTGAGAGGCAGCGTTTGCGACATGCCTCGAATGGCATGTCGCGCTGCTTCGAACGCACGGCCATGGATGGCCGGGCCGGCGCCCGTACCATGGACGGTTGCTTGCGATATTTCCCCCGCACGTTTAGCCGATGCCTTGAATGGCATCGGCTGCGCGACTTCACGGGCGGACAAGGATGTCCGCACCGGCGCCCCGGTCCAGGGAAGACTGCTTGCAAAACCCTCGGAAGAAAGCGTTTGCGACATGCCTTGACTGCGCGCGCCGGGAGCGCGCGCGAACAGCGAAGCTGGCCCGCAGGGCGAGCGCCATGGATGGCGCGAGTAATGGCATGTCGCGCTGCTTCGAACGCACGGCCATGGATGGCCGGACCGGCGCCGCGGTCCAGGGAAGGCTGCTTGCAAAATTCTTGGAAGAAAGCGTTTCCGACATGCCTTGACTGCGCGCGCCGGGAGCGCGCGCGAACAGCGAAGCTGGCCCGCAGGGCGAGCGCCATGGATGGAGCGAGTAGTGGCATGTCGCGCTGCTTCGAACGCACGGCCATGGATGGCCGGCCCGGCGCCACGATCGAGGGAAGGCCGCTTGTCGGCATTAGGGAAGCCCTGAACCAATCCATCCCGGATTCGTCAGCGCGCGCCGAGTCCGGCGCATGTCGGGTTCGTCTGCGCGAATCAAGCGCATGCAACACGGGCGTGCTTGAGCCGCGTGTGGCACGTCCATGTACCGCGCGGAAACTCAGATGAATCAGAGTTTCCCTAGTGCTTCGCGCGTTTCGAACGCTTGTGCTTCTGCGGCGCCGGCCGCGCGGCACGAACCGGAGCATTGAGCCCGGCCCAGTCCACTTCCGGCAGGCCGAGCAGTTTGTCGAACACCATCGGCATCAGCCCCGCGGGTTCGGCGCATTCGCAATTCCACATCACCACCATGCCGATGTGGTATTCCGGGAAGAAACCTATTTCCGCACGATAGCCTTGCACCGCGCCGGCGTGGAAGATCAGCGTGTGGCCGGCGTAATCGTAGACCCGCCAACCCAGTGCGTAGTGCGCGTCCGTCACGCGGGCGCGGCGCCAGGGCGAGGTGTAGCGTTCGCTCGGGGTGTCGATGCCGGGTGCGTGCAGCACGTCCAGCAGCGATTCGGGCAGGACCATGGGCCGGCCGCCCATCTGTGCGATCAGCCACTGCTCCATGTCGCGCACGCTGGCGTTCACGCCGGCGGCGGGCGGAACGTAGAAATTGTCGTTGGGTTCGAACGCCACCCAGGCGTTGCCGCGGCGGTAATGCGGGCGCGCCCAACTCTTGCTCGATTCCAGTCCGTCGCGCCCGTAGGTTGCGTCCGTCATCCCGAGCGGCAGGAACAACCGCTTGTCCACCAGGTGGTAGAAGAAATCGCCGGTGTCCGCGTAGATCACGTCGCCGATCAGCGAAAAGGCGACGTTCTGGTAGCCGTAGCAGTCGCCGACGCCGCAACTCATGTTCACTTCGTCCAGCCGGCGCGCCAGTTCCTGGTAGGGCACGCCGCTGGAAAGCATGTTGTCGTAGGCGTTGCGCGGCAGGCCCAGCCGCTGGCCCAGGATGTCGCGCACCGTGGCCTGCTCGGTGGCGTGCGCGTCCTTCAGTTTGAAGAACGGCAACACGTCGGACAGGCGGGTATCCCAATTCAGCACACCATCGCGGACCAGGATACCCGTCAGCGCGGTGGCGAACGCCTTGGACAGCGACGCCAGCCGGAACGCGGTATCGGGTTGCACCTTTTCGCCGGTTTGCGCATCCGCATAACCCACCGTGTGTTCGAAACGCACCCGGTCGTCCACGATCACCGCGGTGGCCAGGCCTGCCACGCGATTGGAAGCGGCAAGCTGGTCCAGCCATGCCGAATAACTCTTGAGCGTGTCGTCGATGCGCACCGCGGGCAGGCGCGACAGGTGCGGATCGGTATGGATCACCACGGGTTCGCGCGGCGGCGCCGCGGCGGCCGCCGCGGCTGCGGCCATCGCGAGGAGCGATGCGGCGAGCACGCCGACGACACCGCCCCTGGGGCGTGCACGACGCGTGTTAAGCTCTTCAACCGCAAAC
>JAFEEJ010000157.1 GCA_018241145.1 Pseudomonadota bacterium
GCCAGGCCCGAAATCGCGGAGGCATCCTTGATCGAGACGTTGATGCGCGCATCGTTCGGTCCGTTGAAATCCACGTCGGCGGAACTTGCCTTGATGCCCATCGCCTGATTGGCCTCGCCGCGCGGGATGCCGCGCTGCATGCCCGACAACGACGACGGCAGCAGCGCCTGCAGCGTGTGGAAATCCACGGGATCATGGCGGTGCGCGCCGCCCAGCGAATGCCCGAGCGCGCCGAGCAGGCCGCCGACCGCGCCCATCGCCTGCTGCGTGTCCTGCGCATCCGGTGCGCCGTTGGCATTTCCGTTCGCCTTGTCGTGCTCCGCGATCTGCTGGCCGGCCTGCGCCATGTTGCCGATCGCCTTGCCGATGTCCGACTTGCCCTTGGCGTCGGTGCCGAGCAGGTTGCCGATCACGTTGCCGGTCACCTGCGCACCTTGTTGCGTTTCGTAATCGGAACTGTTCTGCGAGGCATCCTGCGGTTGCGACGAGGTCTGCCCGTCGCCGCCCGCCAGCGCGCGCACCTTGCTGGCGACCATGTGGAACGCGGTGTAGATGCCGACCACGAACAGCAGCAGCACGCCGAAGATCACGCCCAGCACGATCAGCGCGGTCTTGTTGCTGCCCGATGGCGTGGCGGGTGCGGCTGGCGTTGGCGCCGGGGAAGCCTGCGCGGTCCGGCTGAAGGCGGTACCGCATTGCACGCAGAATCGCGCGTCTTCGGCATTGGGATATTGGCATTTGGGGCAGTTCATGGTCGATTCCTCCGATTGGTGGCGCTGGCCATGCGGGCGCCTCGTCCGCATGGCCGCATCTTCTAATTACGCGAATCCCGGTCTTTCGCGACACGTGCGAGGTTGTCCGGTAAATGCGTTCATGGCTTCGGCTGGAACTCCGGATCGCCGGTCTGCCACAGCGCGAAGGCGAGCATGTCCGCGGTGTTGCGCTCTTCCTGCGCGCGCGTCGCGTCGAAGCCGTGACCGGCGTCGTAGTCCACGCGCAGGCGCACGGGCTTGCCGCTGGCGGTCGCGGCCTGCAGGCGCGCAGCGAACTTGGCGGAAATCCACGCGGCCACGCGCTGGTCGTTGGCTCCCGCATAAACCAGCACGGGTAGATACTTCACGCCATCCTCGACGTGCGCGTAGGAACTCATGGCGTACAGCGCCTTGAAACCATCGGGCGTGCGCACGTCGCCGAATTCGGGAATGTTGTCCGGACCGTTGGCGGTAGTCTCGAAACGCAAGGTGTCGGCGAGCGGCACGCGGCTGACCGCGACGCCGAACAGATCGGGGCGTTCCTCGAGTGCGCGTCCGATCAGGATTCCGCCGGCGCTCTGCACCCACCCGAAGAGCTTGTGCGGATTGGTGTACTTGCGATCGACCAGATGCAGCAACAGTGGCAACACGTCGCCGTGGAGCCGGGGGCGCAGGAAGTACCAGCGTGCGAAGCCCGCGAATACGATCGCGATGACGCCAAGCGACGTGCCGACGAACAGCCGACGGTCGTCTAAGCGCGGCACGGCGCAACGCGACGTTCACGGCGTCGAACTCCAGTGATACGAAATGTGGCCCTTGCCCTTGCCGGTGATGTCGCCGTCCTGTTCTTCGCGCAGCAGGCGGCCACTGGATTGGGAAATCCAGATCGTGGCGTTCGTCAATCCCGTGCCTCCCTTGTACTGCTCGCGGTAGACGGCAGCGGCTTGGCCGTCCAGCGTTTCATCGCGCAAGTGGCTGCACGTGTGGTCGCCAAGGCCGTAGAGCTTTGGCGTGTCGCCGGCGAAGTCGTACCCCGACATCTTCATTTGCACGCCGACGCTGCCGGTCTTGATGTTGGCAGCCCTGATCTTGTCGCAGGCCGCTTCGTCGGCATGCGCGCAGACACTGGATGCCAGCAGCAGCGAAGCGAAAAGCAATGAGATGGTTCTCATGATTCGATCTCCTTTGAAGTGTGGGTCAGCGCACCAACCGTTGCGCGAAGTGTTGCCAAGCGGAGGTACTCGCGATCCAGGTTGCCGCGTAATCGTTCGCGATCACCAGCGCTCCGCCTATCAAGAACGCCGGGTGCAAACGGCGATTCCGGAACGTATCCACCGCAATGCAGGTGAGAACGAACAGATTGCGCACGGTGGAGGAATCCACCGTCCAGGTGGTATAGACGCCGATGAAGCGCGCCAGCGCGGCGTCGAGCAGCAGGAGGGCGGCGAGCAGCATCAGGCGCTTGTGCCAGTCGCTGTGCCGTTTGCGTAAGGCGAGTGCCGTACTGACCAGCACGGCAAACGTGGCCAGATTGAAGAATCCCAGCGCCAAGAACTGCGGCGCATTGGCGCCGGGTGGTATGTGGTTGCCGCCGAGGCGGCAGGCGACGATCAGCGTTGCGGTATCGGCAACGACCACCGCAACCGCCAGCGCCGCGCCGAAAATCCCAAGGCGCATGTGCAGGTCCACGCGATGCCGCGCCACCAGCAGCGCCTGCGTGAAGAACAGCGCGATCCAGGTCAGCATGATCAGCCCGTGCACGCGCACCAGCACACTCAGACTGCTCAAATTCGACAGCAGCGGAACGTCGATGCTGAACCCCGCCAGCACCACGACGATCACGCCGACTGCTGCGGCGACGTAGTAGCGGTGCTCGAAGGCGCGGCGATCTGGTTTGGCGACGGCATTCATGCGATCAATGCGCTCCCGCCGGTGCGTGCACGTTGTCGTACGTCACATGCGATTCGGCGTGCACCTTCCGGCCGTTCACCTGCGAATCCGACACGGTTTTCAGCGTCAGCCCGTTGGCGGCGATCCAGATCTGATCGTCCTGGTTCGGGACGGACGTACCGGGCGAAGTGCGGTGCGCGGCATAGACGGTCGCGGGCTGGCCATCCACGATTTCCGTTCGCAGTACCTTGCAGTTGGAATACGAGCCGGTCTCGCGCATGGCGTCCAGAACCTCCTGCGGCGTCATCGGCATCGTCATCCACTTGCCGTTGTTGATGCGCATGGACAACGTGGTCGTCGTGAAGATCTTCTCGAAAGGCTTGCCGTCGGCCGTGGATACCTCGTGGTAGGGCGTCCTGGCCAGTTTCGCGGCGGCATCCGAAACTGGCTTGCACGACGCGTCGTCGGCATGCGCGGGCAGCGTGGCGAAAATTCCAGCCAGTGCCGCAACGGCGATGAAGAAAATTGGATTGAGGGTTTTCATGTTGTCTCCCGAGGTTTTGCGATCACGAGACCAGCGATCGTGCGAAGTTCATCCACGCATCTGTGCCAACGCCGATGTAGGCGAGGTAAGTCGCGGCGATGAGCAGCGGCGTGCCGATCAGAAAAACCGGATGCAGGCGGCGGTGCATCCACACGTCCGCCGCCACGCACAACACGACGCACAAATCGCCGACCAGTACGGCCGCGAGGTTGCTGTGCAAGGGCAGCCGCGCGATCGCCGGGGTGAGCAGGCTCAGTGTCGCCAGCAGCATCAGCCGCTTGTGGAAATCGCCGCGTTTGCGCATTGCGATGGCGCAGGCGACGAAGCCTGCGAACAGCGCGATGATCACGCAGTCGTAGCCGAGGATCGCGAGATCGAATGCCGCGGCGTCGTTGTGCGCGCGTACGTCGCGTGCGGCGGCGTGGAACGCGACGTAGGGACTCAACACCAGCATCGTTGCCGCGAGGAGCACGCCGAAAATGCCGAGCTTGCGGTGCAGCGCGGCGCGATGCGTTTCGATCAGGCAGGTCTGCACGAAGAACAGCGCGAACCAGGAGAACATCACCAGGCCGTGCACGTGCAGCAGCAGCGGCAGCGGGTCGTGGTGGAACCAGGGGCGCAGGAAATACGATCGCGCAAAACCCGCAAACACGATGGCCAGGATGCATAGCGCCGCGCCAAC
>JAFEEJ010000015.1 GCA_018241145.1 Pseudomonadota bacterium
AAAGGCGTCCATCGCGTATCGCGGGCTCGAACGGCGGCGAGGTCCAATCCCGTTCCGGGCCGCTCGGCACCACGTCGGTATGCCCGAGGAATACCAGCACCGGCGCGCCTTGGCCATGCGTCGCCCACAGATTGTCCACCTCACCATAGCGCAGGTGCTCGCAGCGGAAACCGGCGCGCTGCAACCGTTGCGCGATCCGTGCCTGGCAACCGGCGTCGTCCGGGGTCACCGAGCGGCGGCGAATCAGGTCGCAGGCGAGTTCAAGGACATCCGACATGGCGGCCACGCGCTTGCGAAAGGGAAAGCCGAGCATAACAACGAAGCCGCGTCAGCCGCCGACCGCCGCGCCGAGCAGGATGCCGACCCCGTAGGTGACGGCGGCCGCGCCCGCGGTAATCGCGAGCTGGCGCACGATGGAGAACGACAGGTTGCGGCCGGTGAACAGGGCCGTGCCGGTCGCGACCAGGCAAACCCCGAGGAACGTGGTGCCCATGCTGGCGAACATGGCGGTGCGGCCATCGAGCAGGAAATACGGCGCCACCGGGAAAATCGCGCCGAACGCGAACAGGCAGAACGAGGAAATCGCCGCGCTCCACGCCGAGCCGCCGAGCTCGGAGGGATCGACGCCGAGTTCCTCGCGCACCAGCGTATCGAGCGCCGAGCGCGGCGTTTCGGCAAGATGTGCGGCAAGGTGCCCGGCCTTGGTGGCCTCGAGGCCCTTGTCGCGGTAGATGCCGGCGATGACCCTCCTGCCCTCTTCGGGCGCGACCGCAAGGCGTTCGGCGCGTTCCCTGATCTGCGCCTGATAGAACTCGCGCGACGTGTTGACCGAAAGCCATTCGCCCAGTGCCATCGAGCAGGCGCCCGCGACGAGGCCGGCCAGCCCGGCCAGCAGGATCGCGTGATTGCCCGCTTCCGCGCCGGCCATGCCCATCACCAGGCTGACGTTGGACACCAGCCCGTCGTTGGCCCCGAGCACCGAGGCGCGCAACGTGTTGCCGCCGCCCGCGCGCAGATGCCGCGAACGCAGCGGCTGCGCATCGACGCCGAGGGG
>JAFEEJ010000158.1 GCA_018241145.1 Pseudomonadota bacterium
AAGTCATCAAGACAAGCAGGAAAGCATAGCCGGGCCAAGGGCTTGAGGCAAGCCTGACGGCACCTTCGCCGGCGCGGCAAGGTGTTTGTGATCTGCAAGACCAACCCGCGTTTCAAGGCGCGCCAGCGCTGAATCGAGCGAAGACTGCCGAGTGCGGCAGCTTGCGGCGGTTTGCGCAGATTCCTTCGATCAGGGCCGCTTCGGGCGGCCTTTTTCGTGGCCACAGGCATGAACCGGATCATGGATTGCCGGCGGCGCTTCTGCTACAACAGGGCCGTCGGCGCCTGGCGCCTGGGGAGTTGCCCGTCATGAACCGCCTGATCCGTTTCCTGCCCGTCGCGTCGCTCGCTCTGGCAGCGTCGCTCGCCCTGCCGGCAACCTCTCATGCCGAAAGCCTGCACACCAAGGTCGCGCAGGAGCAGGGCTTGAACCTGCCCCAGCGCGGCCTGAGCATGGCGCAGGTCGAACAGCGCTACGGCGCGCCGCTCCACAAGCTGCCGACCCGCGGCGGCGATTCGGCGAAGCACCCGCCGATCAACCGCTGGGAATATCCCAACTACATCGTGTACTTCGAGCGCAGCCACGTGATCCATTCGGTGATCACGACGTCGGATACCGGCGCTCATTGAACAGCGTGCTTCGCTGCTGCATTTCGACAAGCAGTCGTCCATGACGCGTATTCCGTTCGGCTTCCTTGCCTCACCAGCGGCCATTGCACGCGATGCCCCCGGCACCGCGTCAACGCAATGGCCTTCTACCTGCGGAGTGGGAACCGCAGGCAGCGGTGTTGATCGCGTGGCCGCACGAAGGCACCGACTGGGAGCCTCGCCTGCTTGCGACCGAATCGAGCTACGTCGCGCTGGCTTGCGCCATCGCCCGATTCGAGCGCGTGCTGGTGTGCGTGCCGGATGACGCGGTGCGCGAACGCGCGGGCGAACTGCTGGCGGCGGCCGGCGCGAATCGGTCGAACGTGCGCTTCGTCGGGATCCCCTACGACGACACCTGGCTGCGCGATTCCGGGCCTGTGACCTTGCGCGGCGAGGCCGGATTCACGCTGGCGGATTTTCGTTTCACCGGCTGGGGCGGAAAGTTCGAAGGCGAGCGCGACGATGCGTTGATCGAAGGACTGCTGGAGCGCGACGTGTTCGCGCCGGGCATCGGGCACGCGCGCTTCGACTGGGCGCTGGAAGGCGGCGCGATCGAATCCGACGGCCGCGGCACCCTGCTGACGACCTGGCGATGCCTGCACCAACGCCACCCCGGGTTGTCACGGACGGACATCACGCGCGAACTGTGCGAATCGCTGGGCGCGCAGCGGGTGCTGTGGCTGGAGCGCGGATACCTACAGGGCGACGACACCGATGCGCATATCGACACGCTGGCGCGTTTCGCGCCCGACGACGCGATCGTGTACCAGGCCTGCGATGACGCCGAGGATCCGCACTTCGACGAACTCGCCGCGATGCGCGGGGAACTCGCCGCGTTGCGCACGTCGGACGGGCGGCCATACCGATTGTTCCCGCTGCCGTGGCCGCAACCGATCACGGACGATGGCCGCAGGCTCGCGGCTTCGTACGCGAATTACCTGGTCATCAACGGCGCGGTACTGGTGCCTGCCTACGGCGACGCGGCCGATTCCGACGCCGCGCGCGTGATCGGCGAGGCGCACCCGGGCCGCGAAATCGTGCCGATCCCCTGCCGCCCCCTGATCTGGCAGAACGGCAGCCTGCATTGCGTGACGATGCAGGTTCCGGAAGGCGCGCTCGCGTGACGCGCTAAACTGCGGTCGCCATGTCCACCAAGACCCTCAAACTCGCCCTGCTGCAGGAACGCGACCGCGGCAGTGCGGCGCTGAACCTCGACGCGATCGAAGCCGGGCTGCGCGAGGCGAAAGCCGCCGGCGCGCAACTGGTGCTGCTGCAGGAACTGCACAACGGGCCGTATTTCTGCCAGCGCGAAGACGTGGGCGAATTCGATCGCGCCGAATCGATTCCCGGCGAATCGACCCTGCGCATCGGTGCGCTCGCGGAGGAATTGCAGCTGGTGGTCGTGGCGTCGCTGTTCGAACGCCGCGCCGCCGGCCTCTACCACAACACCGCCGTGGTGTTCGATCGCTCGGACAAGATCGCGGGCGTGTACCGCAAGATGCACATCCCCGACGACCCGGCCTATTACGAAAAGTTCTACTTCACGCCCGGCGATACCGGTTTCGATCCGGTGCACACTTCGCTCGGCCGGCTCGGCGTGCTGGTGTGCTGGGACCAGTGGTATCCGGAGGCCGCGCGCCTGATGGCGCTGGCCGGCGCGGAAATCCTCCTGTATCCGACCGCGATCGGCTGGGATCCGGCCGACACGCAGGCGGAAAAGGACCGCCAGCGCGATGCGTGGATCACCGTGCAGCGCGGGCACGCCGTCGCCAACGGGGTGCCGCTGGCCGCGTGCAACCGCGTCGGCTTCGAACCCGCGCCCGACGGCGGGCGCGGCATCCAGTTCTGGGGTTCCAGTTTCGTCGCCGGGCCGCAGGGCGAAATCCTGGCAACGGCCAACGACGACGGCCGCGAATTGCTGGTCGTGGAGATCGACATGGCGCGCAGCGAGGACGTGCGGCGCATCTGGCCGTTCCTGCGCGACCGGCGCATCGATGCGTACGGCGACCTGTTGAAACGGTTCCGCGACTGAGGATTCGGCTTGGACGCGCAACCCGGTTCACCGCAATCCGATCCATTGGACCAGCAACCCGTCGTTCGCGTCGCGCGCAACGGCGTGGAATACGTCGTGCTCGGCACCGCGCACGTGTCGCGCACATCGGTTGCCGCGGTGCACGCATTGATCGAGCGCGAGAGCTTCGATGCGATCGCGATCGAATTGTGCGAATCGCGCGCGGCCGGCATGCGCGATCCCGACGCATTGGCAAGAATGGACCTGTTCCAGGTGATCCGCGCCGGCAAGGCCGGGATGGTGTTCGCGTCATTGGCGCTGTCTTCGTTCCAGCGCCGCATCGCCGAGCAGTACGGCATCGAACCCGGCGCGGAAATGCGCGCGGCGATGGACGGCGCAGCCGAACGCGACCTGCCGTTGTGGCTGGTCGATCGCGAAATCGGCATCACCCTCAACCACGCCTACCGCGGCGTGCGTTTCCGCGACCGCATGGCGATCCTCGCGGGACTCGGCGGCAGCCTGTTCGCGCGCGAGGAAATCGGCGAGGAGGAAATCGAAAAGCTGAAACAGGGCGACATGCTGGAAAGCGCATTCGGCGAATTCGCGCGCAGTTCCAAGCCGCTCTACCACGCGCTGATCGGCGAGCGCGATGCCTTCATGGCCGCGCGCCTGCGGCAGGAATCCGCGCAGGATCCCGATGCGAAACGCGTGCTGGTGGTGATCGGCGCGGGCCATCTCGCCGGGTTGCAACGCGAAATCCTGGAGCAGGAGACGCCGCCGCAAACCTTGCTGGAACCGCTGAACGCGAAACTGCCTTCGCCGCGCTGGCCGAAGTGGTTCGCGCTGGCGGTGATGCTGGCGATCTTCGTCGCGATCGGCGTGATCTTCTACCGCAGCCCGGCGATGGGCTGGGTTGCGCTGCGCGACTGGGCCATCTATACGGCTGCGCTGAGCGCGCTGGGCGCCGCGATCGCCGGTGGACACCCGCTTTCGGTCCTGGTCGCCGCGATCATGGGCCCGCTGAAACCGATCCGCCCGCCGGGCCTGTCGTCGGGCGTCTTCTCCGGCATGACCGAAGCGTACCTGCGCAAGCCGCGCGTGGCGGATTTCCAGCGCCTGCGCGACGACCTGCTGCACGCGTCCGGCTGGTGGCGCAACCGCGTCGCCCGCACCTTGCTGGTGTTCATTCTCACCAATTTCGGAACGATCGCAGGCGAGTATCTGGCCGGGATCCGGATTTTCAGCCGGTTGTTCTAGTTGCGGGGTGCTCGACCGGAAAGCAACGAGATCGCCGAGCAGAAAACTTTCCGCTCGACACGAGGAGAACCGGCGCTTCAGGGACTGGAACGCCGGTTCTCGTCTTTTCAGTGGGCACGTTCTCCATCTGCAGTCTTGCTGTCTTGCTTCACCTGCGGCGAACCTTCCTTCAACAACCGCAGTTCCCAACCGCCGCCGGGCGCAAGGTTGTATGGATTCGTCATGCCGGCGATCAGGCCGCTGCCATCATCCAGCGCATGCAGGATACGTATGCCGTTATTGTTGATGTCGCCGAGCCCCGAATAGTTTTCGTTGACGGCAGGCGAGTCGGAAGAATCGATGCGCCACAGATCTGCGCCATCTTCCGCCGCCGCGGATGGGCCCTGTTGAGACGAAGCGTCGTAGGTGCCGATGAACAGATGGCCATCGAACACCTCCATCGTCCACG
>JAFEEJ010000159.1 GCA_018241145.1 Pseudomonadota bacterium
CAACTGCGTGTGCGCGGCATCGAGGGGCTGCGGGTGGTGGACGCCTCGGTGATGCCGGAACTGCCCTCGGGCAACACCAACGCACCGACCATCATGATCGCGGAAGTCGCGGCAGGGCTGATTCTCGAAGGCAAGAACTAGGGCCTGTCAACGCCATGCCAAACGGTCGCGCCGTTGGCCCTAGGCCCCCGCGTCGGCCAGCACTGGCGGAAGGGGACACCCGAGCACGGCACACACCACGCGCAGCAGTTCCGATTCCGCCAGATTGACCTTGCCGTCCTCGGCGATCGCGCGGGTCAGCGCGCGCACGGTCAGCTCCTTGCCCTCGGGATTCAGCCGCGACAACTTTTCCAGCGCGGCATCCAGCGCGCCCTGCCAATCGTCGGGAATCGCGAACAGGGGCGTCGAACCCGGCAGCGCCTCCTGCATCGCCAGCAGGAACGCCCGCCGCGACGCATCCATGTCGTCGTTGCCGAAATGCGCGACCAGCGCGCACAGGTCGCGCAACGCATCCTGCGAATCGATGAGCCGCAGTGAGCCCGCCTTGAAGTTCGCCGATGGATCGAGCGCGGCGATCACCTGCGCCTGCACCAGCCTGGCAAGGCAGTATTCATCCAGATCGACTTGCTGGTCCGCGTGGATCAGTGCATCCAGGGTTCGGGTGAAGGTCTCCAGCTCGGCGCGCGGACGGCGCTTCAACGCGGGAAACGCCAGTTGCGCCAGCGGCAGGCGCAACATCGGATGCAATTCGCCCATGCGCGCCTGCAATCCGCGCGCGGCATCGGCGAGCGACGCATCGAACGCCTGCGCGATCGCCTGCAACTGGCGTTGCTGCAGGTCGGCCTGGTCGGACAGCGCCAGGGCGAACACCACCGCCGGTGCGCCGCGCGGATCGCGCGCGGCGGATGCCAGCGCATCGGGCATGCGCGCGTGCAGCGCGGAGGCGGCGTGGTAGTCGTCCGAACCGGGCGTGCCGACCTGCGCGGCCACGCCGGCTGCGGCAATCGCCAGCGTCGCCGCCGGATTCGGCAGTGCGGCTCCCGTTGCCGCGGTACCTGCCGGCTTGGGAAACAGTGGTTCGGTCACGTCCACATCACCGTCGGCTTTCGCGAAATCGTGCACGGCGCGCTGGAACGGATGATCCGGATGCGTCGGCCGGATCGATTCGGCGTTGCCGCCGGCCTGCGCCCATTCGCGCACGATCCGGTCCAGTTCCGACGGATCGAACTGCGGCTCCAGCGCGCGGATGCGCGCGAGTATCGGGGGATGCGTGGCGAACAGCGAAGAAGCGTCGGCGTCGCCGAACAGCATGTGCCGTACCTCGTCGCGGCCGGACGACTGCAATTGCGAACCATCCACCAGCGCCGCGATCTTCTTCAGCGCGCCTGCGATGCCGGTGGTCTGACGCGTGAACTGCACCGCGGAGGCATCCGCCAGCGACTCGCGCGAACGCGCCACCGCCGCCTGGATCAACTTGCCGAAGAACAACCCGAGGTAGCCGATCGCGAACAGCGCGATGCCCACCAGCGCGATGTTGCCGCTGTCGCGCCGGCTGCGGCCGCTGCCGCTGTACATCAGGAAACGCCCGATGATGCCGAGCGCGAGGATGCCGAACAGCAGGCCGATCAGGCGGATGTTCAGGCGCATGTCGCCGTTCAGCACGTGGCTGAACTCGTGCGCGATCACGCCCTGCAGTTCATCGCGATCGAGCTTGTCGAGGCAGCCTTGCGTCACGCACACCGCGGCGTCGGCCGGCGTATATCCGGCGGCGAAGGCATTGATGCCCGCCTCGTTCTCCATCACCCAGATTTCGGGAACCGGCACGCCCGAAGCGATCGCCACTTCCTCGATCACGTTGCGCAGGCGTTTCCACGCGGGATTCGAGGTATCGGCCGGCACGGGCGTGGCGTCCATGCCGCGCGCCACCGCACTGCCGCCGCCGCGCAGGCTGGCGACGCGATAGGCCGAACACAGCCCGATCACCGCCAGCACCAGTGCGGAAACGGCCAGCAACGGCCCCGGCCGCGGTCCGACGCGCAGGGCTACCGCGCAAACCAGGTCGACCGCCACCACGATCGACAGCACGGCCAGCACGAACAGCGCCACCAGCCAGCGCCCGCTGCTGCGAACCCGCCTTTGCTGCGCGAAGAAATCCATGCGTGCGCGGTTTCCCGATCGAGAGTCGAATTCGTCAGCGGCCAGCGGCCCGGTGAAAAGAGCAAACGCCGATGCGCCTGCCACCCGCCACCCATGCTTCCGCTTACGTGAACGACACCTTGGGCGCCTCGCGCTTGGCCGGATCGTCGATCGCCAGCGGCGAAGCCGCGGCAAAGCCCGAAGCGATCAGCGAAGCCGGGAAGACCTCGCGCCGGTTGTTGTAATTCATCACCGCGTCGTTGTACGCCTGGCGGGCGAACGCCACGCGATTCTCGGTGGAGGTTAGCTCCTCGGACAACTGCATCATGTTCTGGTTGGCCTTCAGGTCGGGGTACGCCTCGCTGACCGCGAACAATCGCCCCAGCGCCTGCGTCAACTGGTTCTCGCTGCCGGACAACTGCTGCATCGCCGCGGCATCGCCCGGTTGCGCCTTGGCTGCCGCCAGGCCGTTCACCGCGGCCGTGCGCGCGGCGGTCACCGCTTCCAGCGTCTCCCGTTCATGCGCGAGATAGCCTTTTGCGGTCTCGACCAGGTTCGGAATCAGGTCGTGGCGGCGCGTGAGCTGGACGTCGATCTGTGCGAAGGCGTTCTTGTAACCATTGCGCGCGGTGACGAGTCCGTTGTAGATGCCGACGAAGTACACGACAATTACTGCGATGATGATCAGCAGTACGATGAAGCCAATCATGCGTTTTTCCTCGCGTCTGCGTGCGTGCCGCGCACGGTTCCGGTTTGCGGTTGAAGAGCTTAACACGCGTCGTGCACGCCCCAGCGGCGGTGTCGTCGGCGTGCTCGCAGCGTCGCTCTTCGCGATGGCCGCAGCCGCGGCCGCCGCCGCCGCGCC
>JAFEEJ010000160.1 GCA_018241145.1 Pseudomonadota bacterium
CAGCGGCGGATTCTCGATGGCACCGCTTTACCAGCCCGGACGGATCGACCCGGGGTTCGTCGCCACCGCCGCGTCGATCGCCGCACTGAGCTTCCTCGGTTTCGACGGCATCAGCACGCTGGCCGAGGAAGCCCGGCATCCGCGCCGCGACATCGGCAACGCGACCCTGCTGACGCTGCTGTTGCTCGGCGCATTGTTCGTCCTGCAGACCTGGCTGGCGGCGCTGGCGCATCCGGATTATGCGTCGCTCGATCCGAAGCTCGGCTTCTTCCAGATCGCGCGCGAAATCGGCGGCGCACTGTTTTTCACCGGGTTGATCGTGGTGAAGGCGATCGCCACCGGCATCGCCAACGCGCAGGCGGCGCAGGCGGCGAATTCGCGCATCCTCTACGCGATGGGCCGCGACCGCGCGCTGCCGTTCGGCGCCTTCCTTTCCGACGTCAACGCGCGGCGCAAGATCCCGGCGAATGCGATCGTCAGCGTGGCCGCGCTGGCGCTGCTGCTGGCGCTGCTGGTGCCCGAGCAGATCCTGCTGAAGCTGGTGAACTTCGGCGCGCTGAGCTCCTTCATGCTGCTGAACCTGGCCGTGCCGTTTCATTTCCTGCCGCGCACGCCACGCAAGCACTGGTTGCGGCACATGCTGTTCCCGGCGCTCGGCCTTGCGATCACCGGCTTCATCTTCAGCGGTTTCGATCGCCGCACCTTCCTCTTCGGCGCCGCGTGGCTGGTCGTCGGCGCGATCCTCGGCTGGACGCGACGCGGCAACGTGCTGCGATTCGAAGGGATGTAGGGACCTGATCTCGAAACCGACAGCATCGTTTCGGCTTGTCATTCCCGTGAAAGCGGCAATCCAGTGTCTTTTCGGAACAAAAGGACGCTGGATTCCGGATCGCCGCTGCGCGGCGTCCGGAATGACAGAAAGAAATATCAGGCCGCGGCCACGGCTTGCGGGGTCGCCGCCGCCTGCGATTGTTCGAGCGTCACCGCCACCGCGTGGATCACCGCGGCGATGCGGACCGCGCTCTGGATCGCCTGTGCGGAAACCTCGTGCTTGCGCAAGGTGCGTTCGTGCGACTCCATGCACTTGCCGCAGCCGTTGATCGCCGACACCGCGAGCGAAGCCAGTTCGAAATCGATCTTCGACCCGCCCGGATTGGCCATCACGTTCATGCGCAGGCTCGTGCGCAGGGTGGCGAACTCCTCGTTGCCGACAAGGTGCGTGAAGCGGTAGTAGATGTTGTTCATCGCCATCATCGCGGCCGCCGCGCGTGCGCCGTTCAACTCCGCTTCGTCGGCGTGCCGTGCGGCAAATTGCGCGATGGCCCGCGTCAGCGGCTCGTGCCGCGAGGCGATCGCCGATGCCAGCGCCATCAACGCGATCTGTTTCTGCGTAAGGCCCGGCGCGCCGCCTTCGCCCAACACCGAATCGAGGTTGAGGCGCAGGTCCTTCGCGTAGTCGGGCAGTGAGGATTGGATTGGTTCGAGCGTCATGTCGGGTCGTCCCGTGATCAGCTTTGAAGTTCTTCCCCTTCAAGGAGGGGCGGCCATGGGCCGAGCGCGCAGCGCCGGTGGGGATGGTCCTGGAAACCACACCATCCCCATCCCGTTTTCCTTGAAGCGAAAGGTGAGTGTCGACGCGGCCGGAATCACGCCGCCTTCAACGTTTCCTCGCCTTGTGTCCAGTGGCAGGGCCGTTTCCGCCGCGCTTGCGCGATGCCTTGAATGGCATCGGGCGCGGCGGAAACGGAGGAGCCAGGGATGGCGACTGGAAAGCGCTGCATGGATGGATCAGGCCGCCTTGAGCGTTTCTTCGCCCTGGTTCCAGTTGCAGGGACACAACTCGTCCGTCTGCAACGCATCCAGCACGCGCAGCACTTCGGATGGATTGCGGCCGACCGAGCCTTCCGTGACATAGGCGAAGCGGATCACGCCTTCCGGATCGACCAGGAACGTGGCGCGCCTGGCCACGCCTTCCTCGTCGAGGATGCCGAGCGCGCGCGACAGGTCCTTGTTGATGTCGGCCAGCATCGGGAACGGCAGGTCGCGCAGGTCCTTGTGGTCCTTGCGCCAGGCGAAATGCACGAATTCGGAATCGGTGCTGGCGGCGAGAATCTGGCAATCGCGGTCGGCGAATTGCGTGTTCAAGTCGCCGAAGCCCTTGATCTCGGTCGGGCACACGAAGGTGAAGTCCTTCGGATAGAAGAACACGCACAGACACTTGCCGCGATAGGTTTCGTTGCCGATCGGGAAGAAGGCCTTGTCCAGGTTCTCGATGGACACGGTGGATTTGAGGTTGAACTGGGGAAACTTGTCTCCGACGGTAAGCATGGGTGGCTCCCTGGTTGCGGTGGTTGGTATCGGTTTCGGGCCGGCTTGCGGACTCGCCGAGCGATGGCCCTTTGATCTTTCGCACGACCAGGATAGCGATCGCCAATCAATCATTCAAATTGATTATTGCCATTATTTCGATAGACTGCTACTATCGTCGCCATGAACCTGCGCGACCTGCGTTATCTGGTGGCCTTGGCCGAGCACCGCCATTTCGGCCGCGCCGCCGCGGCCAGCTTCGTCAGCCAGCCGACGCTGTCCACGCAGATCAGGAAACTGGAAGACGAACTGGGCGTGACGCTGGTCGAGCGTACCCCGCGGCGCGTGCTGCTGACCGAAACCGGCCGCGAAATCGCCGCGCGTGCGCGCGACGTGCTCAACGAAGTGGAACAGATCCGCGGCATCGCGCGGCGCACGCGCGATCCCGAAGCCGGCAGCGTGCGGCTTGGCATCTTCCCCACGCTCGGCCCGTATCTGTTGCCGCACGTGGTGCCCGCGGTGCGCGCGCGCTTTCCGAAGCTGGAGCTGCTGCTGGTCGAGGAAAAGACCGAGGAAGTATTGAAGCGCCTGCGCGAAGGCAAGCTCGACGCCGGCGTGCTGGCGCTGCCGATCCACGACGACACGCTGCACACCGAGTTCCTGTTCGAGGAACCCTTCCTGCTGGCCGTGCCGCAGGATCATCCGCTGGCGCACAAGCGCGCGCTGAAACTCGACGATCTGGAAAACCAGAGCCTGTTGCTGCTGGAGGACGGGCACTGCCTGCGCGATCAGGCGCTGGAGGTCTGTCGCATGAGCGGCGCCGGCGAGAAAACCGGCTTCCGCGCGACCAGCCTGGAAACCTTGCGGCAGATGGTGGCCGCCGATGTCGGCGCCACGCTGCTGCCGGTGCTGGCGGTGCAGCCGCCGGTGGCGCAGGCGGAAAACGTCCGGCTGGTCGAATTCCGCGGCCGCGCGCCCAGCCGCAGGCTGGCAATGGTGTGGCGCAAGAGTTCGGCGCTGGCGCCGTTCCTGAAACGGCTGGCGCAGGTGTTCCGCGAACTGCCGCACGAGTTGCTGGATGCGCATTCGGCGGCATCGCCCCTGTCCGACCGGAAAACGGCGCAGCGGGCGCGTGCGCGCATGCGCGCCGCTTGAGGAAGGCCGTTCTGTTACGGTGCATCGGTCGAACAGGAAGGAACCGCATGAACGCCCGCGAGAATCATCCGCCCATCACGATTTCCAGCACCGACCTGCAACGCCTGGAATCGGTGCTCGAATCGGCGCAGTACCGCGACCATCCCGGTGCGCCGGCGCTGCATACGGAGCTGGAACGCGCCAAAATCGTTTCGCCCAAGGAACTCCCCGACGACGTGGTCAGCATGAACTCCACCGCGGAATGCGTGGAGGAAGGCAGCGGCCGGACGCACTCGCTGACCCTGGTGTATCCGCGCGATGCGGATGCGGCGCAGGGGCGCGTTTCGGTGCTGGCGCCGGTCGGCGCCGCCCTGCTGGGTTTGCGGACGGGCCAGACGATCGACTGGCCGGCGCCTTCCGGCACGTTGCGCCTGCGCGTCACCGCGATCCGTTATCAGCCGGAAGCCTCGGGCGATTACCACCGGTGAAGGCCGGCCGGGTGCCGGCAAACGATAGTCGATGCCTATCTTTTCGATTGCTTCAATCAATTTCCTCGAACTGCACCAGCGCGCTACGCTGGCGTGGGCGCGGCCGCATGGCGGCTTGCATGCGGCGGTTGGCGTTTGACGGTTGATCCTCGCGGTCACGGGACCGCAAGGATCGCAACGCAGGCACCCCGAGCCTGCACCTTTCACGATTTTCACGATCGAGGTGTGTCATGGGCAATCTCAAGGGCTCCAAAACCGAAGACAACCTGAAGGCCGCGTTCGGCGGCGAATCGATGGCGAACCGCCGCTATCTCTATTTCGCATCGAAAGCCGACGTGGAGGGTTACAACGACGTCTCGGCCGTGTTCCGTTCCACCGCCGAAGGCGAAACCGGCCACGCGCACGGCCACCTCGAATACCTGGAAGCCAGCGGCGACCCCGCCACCGGCCTGCCGTTCGGCGAGACCCACGCCAACCTGAAGAGCGCGATAGCCGGCGAAACGCACGAATACTCCGACATGTATCCGGGCATGGCCAAGACCGCGCGCGCGGAAGGCTTCGACGAAATCGCCGACTGGTTCGAAACGCTGGCCAAGGCCGAGCGCTCGCACGCCAACCGGTTCACCAAGGCACTGAACGAAATGGCGTGATTAGTCCTTCTCCCCTCGGGAGAAGGTGGCGCGAAGCGCCGGATGAGGGTTCGGTTCTTGACCGAACTTTGCGCAAGACTCGTACCCTCACCCCCTGCCCCTCTCCCGAGGGGAGAGGGGTTCGAGTTCCGGCCTCGAAGAGGATTCCGCATGCCGGATCAAACTGCGACCCGCCGCGAAGGCAACCTCGACGCGCCCACGCGACATCCGCTCGCGTGGCGCGAGGATGCATTCTGGAATCCCGGCGCGCTCGATGCGGAACTCGAGCGCGTGTTCAACATCTGCCACGGCTGCCGGCGCTGCGTCAGCCTGTGCCACGCGTTCCCGACGCTGTTCGACCTGATCGACGAATCGGAAACGATGGAAATCGACGGCGTGGCCAAGTCCGACTACGGCAAGGTGGTCGAGCAGTGCTACCTGTGCGACCTGTGCTACCAGACCAAGTGCCCGTACGTGCCGCCGCATCCGTGGAACGTGGATTTCCCGCACCTGATGCTGCGCGCGAAAGCGGTCGGATTCAGGAAGCACGGCGCAGGTTTCGGGTCGAAGGTCCTGTCCAGCACCACGACCGTCGGACGGATCGCGTCGATTCCCGTCGTCGCGGAAACGGTCAACGCGCTCAACCGCAGCAAACCCGCGCGCAAGCTGCTCGACAAGACCCTGCACGTGCACCCGGACGCGCGCGTGCCCGAATACCGGCATCCGCGCGGCCGCAAGCGGCTGCGCCAATGGAACGGACAGGGCGAGGCGCAGGCGGCGGGCCGCACGCGCGGCCGGATCGCGATCTTCGCCACCTGCTATTGCGACGCCAACCTGCCGTCGGTGCTGGAGGACCTCGCCGCGGTGTTCGCGCACAACGGCATCGCGGTCAAACCGATCGGGCGCGAAGTCTGCTGCGGCATGCCCAAGCTCGAATTGGGCGACCTGGATTCGATCGGGAAATACAAGAACGAAAACATTCCGGTGCTGGCGAAAGCCGCGCGCGACGGCTTCGACCTCACCGCCGCGATCCCTTCCTGCGTATTGATGTTCAAGCAGGAACTGCCGCTGCTGTTTCCCGACGACGCGGACGTGCAACTCGTCCGGCGCGCGTTTTTCGATCCGTTCGAATACCTGATGGAACGCCACAAGGCCGGCCTGCTGAAAACCGATTTCAGGAATCCGCTGGGCAAGGTGGCCTGGCACGTGGCCTGCCACCAGCGCGTGCAGAACATCGGCCCGAAAACGCGCGACGTGCTGTCGCTGATCCCGGAAACGGAAATCACGACGATCGAACGCTGTTCCGGCCACGACGGAACCTACGGCGTGCGCACTGATACGTATCCGCTCGCGCGCAAGATCGCGAAACCCGTCGAGACGCGGATCAGGCAATCGGAAAGCGTCACGCTGGCCAGCGATTGCCCGATGGCCGGCGCGCATCTGGCGCACGGACTGGACGACCAGCCCGCGCAGACGCATCCGCTCACGTTGCTGCGCAGGGCGTACGGTATTTGAAGAGATCTGGAATCCGGAACCGGATCGGACCAGGTGCAACCAGTTGTCGTCATTCCGGGGCCGCGTGCAGCTTCATCGCACGCGGAACCCGGAATCCATCTTGATTTGGCAGCCACGCCCAAACACATCCAATCCATCGTCGATCCATGAAACCGCTCGAGTCGTCCGATCTGCTTTCCCTCGAAGCCTACGCGCGCGAACGCGCCGCATTCCGCGAACGCGCGATCGCGCACAAGCGGGCGCGCAAGCTGCACGTGGGCGGGCACGTCACGCTGCTGTTCGAGGATCGCCTGACCATCCAGTACCAGGTGCAGGAGATCCTGCGCACCGAGAAGATCTTCGAACCGGCCGGCATCGAGGAAGAGCTGCAAGCCTACAACCCGCTGATCCCGGATGGCCGCAACCTGAAGGCGACCATGCTGATCGAATACGAGGACGCCGGGGAGCGCCAGCGCGAACTGGTGAAGCTGCGCGGCATCGAGCACGAGGTTTCCCTGCACATCGCCGGACACGCACCGGTCGAGGCGGTCGCCGACGAGGACCTGCCGCGCAGCAACGACCGCAAGACCTCCGCCGTGCACTTCCTGCGCTTCGAACTGGACGACGCGATGGTCGCGGATTTCAAACGCGGCGCGGACGTCGCGATCCGCATCGCGCACCCGGCCTATCGCGCCGAACGGCACCTGGACGAGGAACAGCGCCGCGCACTGGCGGCGGATTTCGATTAGTGCACCATCTCCATAGCCGCTTCCAACCACCCAACGCATCAGCCAATCAGCAGCGAGCGGCCTGACTAAAGTTTTGGAGTGTTTGAAAACCCGAGCACATCAAATGGTCTCGCTGTTCCTGATCGCGGCACTATTGGCAGCATCCCCGGCGAGTACTCCGCGCGCCGAAATGCGAGTGGACTCCGCTGTTCGACCTCTGAAGAACTTCAGGGTTGTGTTTCCCGATACCAAGGAAGGAAAACGAGCTCAGGCGGGCTACAAGGCACATGCCGCCAAAGGTGAGATTCCTGGGCTGACATTCGGCGGTGGCTATGCCGTAGGCCGGATTGCGGACGGCATTGCGGTGGAGACGAAACTTTCCGGTGACGAAATCCTTCCGGCAAGGGTTCCAGCGACGCTTTCTGGAAATCAACTTGTTCTATATTACGAATCGTGCAGGAGGCCGTACAGGTTATCGCCTAATGCTTCGTCAATGCGATATCCGCAGAGAGGCTTACGAGTATGGAATTCGCAAATCAGATTGTCGGTTGTGCAGTGGTTGATTTACGGTATTCCCGACGAGAATTATCAGGTCTCTTTTCAAGGAACAGATATTGGTACTTATCCAGAGAAAGAGG
>JAFEEJ010000161.1 GCA_018241145.1 Pseudomonadota bacterium
AACACGCGCAATTCAAGATGGTGAAGATTTCGCCGGATGGCACGCACATTGCCGCCACGGCCGTGCTGAAAAACGGCCAGACCATGTTGTCGCTGATCGACCTGGCTACACGCAAGATCGTCAACCTCGCACCACGCCAGGACGAAGACGTGCTGGATTTCTGGTGGGCATCGTCCGAACGCGTGCTCTATACCCAGGCCGAACACGACGGTGGCTGGGACATGCCGATCCCCACTGGGGAATTGTTTGCCGTCAATGCCGATGGCAGCGGTGCGGACATGTTGTACGGCTATCGCAAGCCCGGGATGCAGACTGGCACGAATATCCAGCAGGTCACCGCCGAAAACGGCAGCGCGACCTGGCTTTCGCGCATCGCCGGTGATCCCGATCACATGCTGGTCGCGATCACCGATTGGGAGGCGTCCGGCTCGAGCGGCGCTCTGAGTGCCGTATACAAGATGGACGTGCGCGACGGACGCAAGAAGAAAGTCGCGATCGCGCCGATGCGCGAAGCCGAGTATTTGTCGGATCATCAGGGCAACGTCCGTTTCGCGATGGGAGACGACCTGCAGGGCGCCCGCAAGGTCTACATGCGTGCGGCGGACGGCGGAGATTGGCAACTGCTGACGCAGGCCAGCGCCGATCGCGACTGGCCGTTGGCGTTCAGCGCCGACGACAAGACGGTCTGGTTCACCTGCCCTGGCAATCCGGGCGGGTTCGGCGTGTGTCGTCTCGACCCGTCCACGCAGAAGATGACGCAAACGTGGAGCAATCCGGACGTCGAACCCGACGATCTGGCACAGGGCCTTGCGCAGGATTCGGTGATGGGGGTGCGTTTCATCAACGGCCGGCCCGGGCTGTCGGTGTTCGATTCGAATTCGCCGGATGCGAAGGCATTGATCGACCTGATGCAGCAGTACCCGGGCGAGGACGTGCAGTTCGTCTCCGGCACCGACGATGGCAGCAAGGCGATCGCGCTTGTACAGGCGGATGTCGACCCCGGCACGTTCTTCCTCTACGACCGTGTCGCGAACAAGTTCACTGTGTTGCTGCAACGCGAGGCGTGGATCGATCCAACGAAGATGGCGCGCAAGCAGCCGGTCAGCCTGGCCGCGCGGGACGGGTTGAAGCTGCATGGCTACGTGACGTATCCGCCCGGAAGGGAGGACGCGAAGAAGTTGCCCATGGTGGTATTCGTGCATGGCGGTCCGTTCGGCGTCCGCGACGACTGGGAGTACGACCCCTACGTGCAGGCGATGGCCGCGCGCGGATACGCCGTGCTGCACGTGAACTATCGTGGCTCCAGTGGCTACGGATACGCCTTCGAAGAGGCCGGTTATCGCGAGTGGGGCGGCAAGATGCAGGACGACGTGACCGATGCGACGCGTTGGGCGATCCAGCAGGGCATCGCCGATTCGAATCGCATTTGCATCTACGGTGGCAGTTACGGTGGTTACGCGGCGCTGGAAGGAGCCGTTGCGGAACCCGGCCTGTACCAATGCGCAATCGGATACGTTGGCGTGTACGACTTGAACCTGATGTATCACAGCGGGAGCGATGCAACGCAGAATAGTTACGGCAAGGAATACTTGAAGCGCACGCTCGGCACCAACGAGACCACGCTGGCGCAGCATTCGCCGATCGACCAATTGAACAACCTCAAGGCGAAAGTGATGCTGATCGTCGGCGGCCGCGATACGCGCGTGCCGGAGGTGCAAGGCAAGAACCTGCACATGGCGCTGCTCGAAAGGCGCGTGCCGCACGAATGGCTGTACAAGCCGGACGAATGGCACGGTTTCTACAATGAAGACAACATCGCCGAATTGTTCGACAAGGTCGATGCATTCCTGGATGCCAATATCGGTTCCGGTGCGACCGGATCGACCGCCGCAGGAACCGGTTCCGCGAGCTCGCATTGAAACCGAAGCCCGGGAATCGGCGGCAGGGGTTCGGAATGGAGTCGAGTTTCCCTTGCCGCCATTGCCGTGGCCATTCGCGGTTCATCGCGTACGGATTCCGGAATCCGGTTTTTGCCGTTGCTGCATGAGGGAGCGGATTACGGGTTACGCGCGGATGGCATCCGCGCGGCCCCGGAATGACGACAGCGTGGTGCCGTTCCGGTACGGCGTTGCGGGCTGACGACCTCCGACTCCCGCCGGCATGCGTCTTGCGCGCGGCTACGTCCCGCCTTACCGTTGTTTTTTCGCCGCAGGGAAATCACGATGAAAATGTTGCTTGCCGCATGCGCCACCACGCTGGCGCTCGCGCCGGCATGGGCCCTCGCCGCGCCGCATCCCTTCAACGTGCACGACCTGGTGATGATGGATCGCGTGTCCGACCCGCATCTTTCGCCGGACGGCAATCGCGTGGCGTTCGGCGTGCGCGGCACCGATTACGCCGCCAACAAGGGTGTCAACAGCATCTGGATGCTCGATCTTGGCAGGCCCGATGCCAAGCCGGCGCGCGTCACCGATCCGAAGTTGAACGCGACCAGCGGGCGCTTCTCGCCCGACGGCAGGACCCTGTACTTCCTGGCGGCGGTGAAGGGAACCAGCCAGCTCTGGTCGATGCCGGTCGCGGGCGGCAAGCCGCATCCGGTCACGCACCTGCCGGTGGACATCGACAACTATCGCATCGCCCCCGGCGGCAAGTCGTTGCTGTTTTCCGCGCAGGTGTTCGAGGATTGCAAGGATCTGGCGTGCACGAAGGAACGGCTGGACGGGCAGGCCAAGGACAAGGCCACCGGCCGGATCTACGACCGCCTGTTCGTGCGCCACTGGGATACCTGGTCGGATCACCGCCGCTCGCAATTGTTCGTGATGCCGCTGGCGGGCAAGGGCGAGCCGGTGTTGTTGAGCCGCGGCATCGACGGCGACGTTCCGAGCAAGCCGTTCGGCGACGAAAGCGAATACGTCTACTCGCCCGATGGCAGGACCGTGTATTTCGACGTGCGCATCGCCGGCACGACCGAGCCGTGGTCGACCAACTTCGACATCTATTCGGTGCCCGCGGACGGTTCGGCCGCGCCGCGCAACCTCACCGCGGACAATCCCGCGTGGGATGCCTATCCGCTGCCTTCGCACGACGGCAAGACGCTCTATTACCTGGCGATGAAAACCCCGGTGTCCGAATCCGATCGCTTCGCGATCATGGCGATGGACCTTGCGACGGGGCAGAAACACGAGATCGATCCGCAATGGGATCGCTCGCCCGGCGGCCTGTTGCTGTCCGCCGACGGCAAGACCCTGTATGCGACGGCGGACGACACCGGCACGCATCCGTTGTTCGCGATCGACATCGCCACCGGCGCGGCCCGGCCGATCCTGGGCGGCGGCACGGTGGCCGGTTACGACGTCGCAGGCGGCCGCATCGTCGCCGCGCGCGCGGATTTCAAGCACCCGGCCGACCTGTATGCGATGGATGCGCAAGGCGGCAACGTCGCGCAGGTCACGCACTTCAACGCCGGGCGGCTGGCGGACATCCGGTTCGGCGACGCGCAGTGGTTCACTTTCAAGGGCGCCGACGGCGACGAAGTGCAGGGCTACGTGATCAAGCCCGCGGATTTCGTCGCCGGAAGGAAATATCCGGTGGCCTTCATGATCCACGGCGGCCCGCAGAACCAGTGGCAGGACGAATTCCACTATCGCTGGAATCCGGAAGTGTATGCAGGCGCGGGTTTCGCGGTGGTCGCGATCAACTTCCACGGTTCGACCGGCTACGGCCAGAAATTCACCGATGCGATTTCCGGCGACTGGGGCGGCGCGCCGCTGGAAGACCTGAAGAAAGGCTGGGCCTACGCGCTGGACACCTTCCCGTTCCTCGACGGCAACAACGCCTGCGCGCTGGGCGCGAGCTACGGCGGCTACATGGTGTACTGGATGGCCGGCGTGTGGAACCAGCCGTGGAAATGTTTCGTCGACCACGACGGCGTGTTCGACACGCGCATGATGTACTACGCCACCGAAGAGTTGTGGTTCGAGGAGCGCGAAAACGGCGGCACGCAGTTCGAGCACCCGGAGAACTACGAGAAGTTCAATCCGCTGAACCACGTCAAGGACTGGCGCGTGCCGATGCTGGTGATCCACGGCGGCCGCGACTACCGCATCCCGGACACGCAGGGCCTGGGCGCGTTCACCGCATTGCAGCGCCGCGGCATCCCCAGCGAATTCCTCTATTTCCCGGACGAAAGCCACTGGGTGCAGAAGCCGCAGAACAGCGTGCTCTGGCACGACACGGTGATCGGCTGGTTGAACAAATGGACGAGTAACGCTGCCGGTCAATAGAAGCGGATTCCGGGTTTCGTTCGCGATTCCCGCGGGCGACCCCGGAGTGACGAAACACTATCGCACGTCATTCCGGGGCTGCCCGCGTTTTTTGCGGGCGGAACCCGGAATCTGCCCTTTTGCGGGACCTTCGACTTTTTTCGAGAATCGTGCCAACGAAGCGACCTGCCGTTTACATCCTGACCAACATCCCGAACGGGGTGCTGTACATCGGCGTCACATCCGATCTCGTCAAGCGCATCTGGCAACACCGCAGCGATTTGGTCGCAGGGTTCAGCCAACGGTACCGATTGCACGAACTCGTGTATTTCGAACAATGCGAATCGATGATCGCTGCGATCGAGCGTGAGAAGGAACTCAAGAAATGGCGTCGCGACTGGAAGATCGCGCTGATCGAAAAAGCCAACCCCGATTGGCGCGATCTTTGGTCCGACTTGATTGCCTGAAAGCAGATTCCGGGTTCCGTTCGCGATGCCCGCGAACGGCCCCGGAATGACGAAATAACATCGGGAGTCATTCCGGAACGCATAGCGTGCGTAATCCGTACGCAGTCCCGGCCCCGGACTGACGAAATAACATCGGGAGTCATTCCGGAACGCATTGTGTGCGTAATCCGTGCGCAGTCCCGGCCCCGGAATGACGAAATAACATCGGGAGTCATTCCGGGTCTGCCCGGGTTTTTTGCGGGCAGAACCCGGAATCTTCTTTTTGCGGGACGTCCGACTTTTTCAGCGGAGGGAGCCGGGAGCCGCTTGCGAGTTACACCGCGTCGCGCAGTTGCGGCGGCGCGAACTGCGGAAACCGCGCAAGGATCGCCGCGCGGATGCCCGCGGCATCCAGTCCCGCGTCGCCCAGCAGTTCCTCGCGGCTGCCGTGTTCGAGGAAGGCGTCGGGCAGGCCGAGATGCAGCACGGGCACTTCGATGCCGTGCGCCGACAACAGTTCGGCCACGCCCGAACCCGCGCCGCCCGCGACCGCGTTGTCTTCCAGCGTCACCAGCGCCCGGTGCGAGCGCGCCAGCTTCAGGATCAGGTCGCCGTCG
>JAFEEJ010000162.1 GCA_018241145.1 Pseudomonadota bacterium
CCTGCGCGATGCGATTGATCGCTTCGAGCACGGCCTGCGGCTGGATCAGCGGACTGGAACGGTCGTAACCCATCGCGTGATCGCGCTTGAGCGCCGCAACGTGCGCGCGCCAGTCATCCAGCCGCGGCAGCAAACCGTGACAACGGCCGTACTCGGTCAAGCGCTCCAGCGCATCGGCAAGCAGGCCGACGTGGTGCCAATTCGCGCGCTTCACCTTGCCGATCTCGGCAGGATCGATGTCGATATGCGCGATGAATCTGGCATTCGGCGCAAACTTGTCCGGCACGCCGGCCACCCGATCATCAAAGCGCGCGCCCAACGCCAGCAGGAAGTCGCAGTCCTCGACGGCATAGTTGGCGTAGGCAGTCCCGTGCATGCCCAGCATGTGCAGTGCCAGCGGATGCGTGCTGTCGAAACCACCGAGGCCCATGAGCGTGGTCGTCACGGGAATACCGAAGGCATCGACGAACCGGCGCAGCGCCGGTGCAGCCTCGGCTGAGATCAAGCCACCACCCGCATAGACCAGTGGACGACGGGATTGCATCAGCGCGTCGAAGAAGTGTGCGCAGCTCGCGTCGTCCAGTACGGCACTTTCCACTGCACGCAGGCGTGCACGATAGCCGGCGAGCGGCAGGCAGCATGCGCCATCGAATCGCAGCGGCGCCGTCTGCACGTCCTTGGGAATGTCGACGACGACCGGGCCGGGGCGCCCGCTGCGAGCGATCTCGAAGGCGGAGCGCAAGGTTGCCTCCAGCCTTTCCGCTTCCGTGACCAGGAACACGTGCTTGGCGCACGCGCCCATGATGTTGCTGACCTGGGCTTCCTGGAAGGCGTCGCTGCCGAGGACCGTGGTGGCAACCTGGCCGGAGAGCACGACCATCGGCACCGAGTCGGCCATCGCATCACGCACCGGCGTCACGATGTTGGTCGCGCCCGGACCGGAGGTGACGATGGCGACGCCGACCTTGCCCGATGCGCGCGCGTAACCTGCGGCCATGAATCCCGCACCCTGCTCGTTGGCCGGCACCACCAGCGGCATGGATTTGCGGCCATCGGCACGCGTGTGTCCGGCGTTGTAACGGAACACCGCGTCGTACACCGGCAGGATCGCGCCGCCGGAATAACCGAACAGGACTTCGCAACCTTCGTCCGCGAGTACCTGCACGACGATTTCGGCGCCGCTCATGGCATGCCCCGCGCACGGATGGCACGATGCGTGATCGGTCGTGGTCAACACTTGCGCGTTCATCGATCGGGTTCTCCATGCTTGAGCGAGTGGTGGCGATACGGCAGCGACGGACAGCGTTCCGGCCTGTGCGTCAGCACGGCGGCATGGCACGGAGGGCGCGTGCCGGTTTGTCGGTTTGCGGATGCAGCCAGGCCATGCGTGCGCGCAATGCCGCGCCGACTGTTTCGATCGGGTGCTCGAGGTCGGCCTGCTTGCACCGGTTGTAGTTCGGCAGGCCGGCCTTGTATTCGGCCGTCCAGTTCTTCGCGAAGCTGCCGTCCTGGATGTCGGCGAGCACCGCTTTCATCCGGTCCTTGGTGGCGGCGTCCACCACCCGCGGTCCGCTGACGAAATCGCCGTACTGCGCCGTTTCGGAAACGTACTGCAGCATCTTCGTGAGGCCGCCCTCGTAGAACAGATCCACGATGAGTTTCAATTCGTGCATCACTTCGTAGTAGGCGACTTCCGGCTGGTAGCCGGCCTCGGTGAGGGTTTCGAAACCGCGGGTCACCAGTTCGCTGACGCCGCCGCACAGCACCGCCTGTTCGCCGAACAGGTCGGTTTCGGTTTCTTCCTTGAAGTCGGTCTGGATCAGCATCGCGCGGGCGCCGCCGATGCCGTCCGCATAAGCATTGGCGCGTGCCTCGGCGTGGCCGCTGGCATCCTGCGCCACCGCGTACAGGCAGGGCACGCCGCGACTGCGTTCGTACTCGCTGCGCACCAGCGCACCCGGGCCTTTTGGCGCCACCATCACCACGTCGATGTCGGCGCGTGGCTTGATCTGGCCGAAGTGCACGTTGAAGCCGTGCGCGAACAACAGCGCCGCGCCCGGTTTCAGGTTCGGCTCGATCGCCTGTTCGTACAGCTTCGGCTGCACCATGTCGGGCGTGAGCACGGCGACGAGATCGGCACCGCGCACGGCGTCGGCCGGCTCGGCGACCTTGAAACCTTCGTCGCGTGCACGCTTCCACGATGGACCGCCCTTGCGCACGCCGACCACGACATCGAGGCCGGAATCGCGCAGGTTGAGGGCGTGGGCGCGGCCCTGGCTGCCGTAACCGAGCACGGCGATGCGGGACTTGGCGAGGGTGTTGGATGACGTGCTCATGCGGTGACTCCTTCGGTGGTTTCGCTGCGTGGATGGCTGGAACTGCGTTGGTCAAGTTGCGTGGTGGCGCCGTCCGAGGCGGAACCCACCAGACGCGCGAACTTGGCGAGCGCGCCGCGCGTGACCTTCGGTGCGTGTGGTTTCCAGTTGGCGCGGCGGCTTTCGAGATCCGCGCTGCTGCGCAGCTCGCGCCCGGCAGCGTCGATCACGACTTCATCGCCATCGCGCAGCAACGCGATCGGACCGCCGTGCGCGGCTTCCGGTGCGACGTCGCCGACCATGAAGCCGTGCGTCGCGCCGGAGAAACGTCCGTCGGTGATCAACGCGACGCCGTTGCCGAGCCCGCGCCCGATCAGCGCCGCGGTGACGCCCAGCATTTCGCGCATGCCGGGGCCGCCGGCCGGCCCCTCGTTGCGGATTACCACCACGTCGCCCGCGTGGATGCGATCGTGCTGCACGGCATCGAACGCGTCCTCCTCGCTTTCGAACACGCGCGCGGTGCCGCTGAACTGGCCGCCCTCGCGCGGGATCTTCAGCACGCAGCCTTCCGGCGCGAGGTTGCCGTACAGGATGGAATACCCGCCGCGTGGCTTGAACGGCGCGGAGACCGCGTGCACGACGTCCTGCCGTTCCGCGCGCGGCGCGGCGGCGGCTTCGGCGAACAACGAGCGTCCGGTGACGGTCGGCGCGTCGTCCAGCATGTTGGAGGCGATCAATTCCTGCGCGACGCGCGCCACGCCGCCGGCGCCGAACAGTTCCACCGCGGTGTAACGCCCGCCGGGCAACAGGTCCGCGATCACCGGCGTGTGCTGCGAGGCCGGCTCGAAATCC
>JAFEEJ010000163.1 GCA_018241145.1 Pseudomonadota bacterium
ATTTGCGCGCTGTCCAGCGCCACGATCGCCACCAGCGCCAGGATGCCGATCGCGAGCAGCGGCGCGGCGATCCGCATGCACCAGCGCCACGGTCCGGACCTGTGGCCCGGAGCGGCGTCGACCGTGTCATCAATGGCGGGCTTTTCGGCCACGCATTTTCCCCCTGTCTGCCTGTGACGAGGCGGCTCTGCGGCCACCTGTCGCACTTCCATCCCGTAACTGCTTGTTTCGCATTGGAACGAAGTACGCGCTTGGCTGGTTTCTGCAAGACGCGTGCTAGGCCATGCCAATTCCGCTGCCGCCGGGCCAATGCCACGATTGTTGACGAAGCGTGGAAGACGGGCGGCGCTTTCCGGGCGACCGGCGGTCGCTCCGGGGATTTCGCGATGTCAGGGGGAAATCGCGTTTGCGTTGCGGAACCGTCAGGGAACCGGGTGCCGATGGGCCACTGCGCGCCGGTCCCGGCAGCGAATGGCCATTATCTCCTCATGAGGGTCGACTTGCCGAACAGGCTCTCGATCAGATCCACCGCCAGGATCGCGGTGCGGTTGTGCTCGTCGAAGGCGGGGTTCAGTTCCATCACGTCCAGCGAGGCCAGGCAGCCGCTGTCCGCGATCATTTCCATGCACAACTGCGCTTCGCGGTAATTCGGGCCGCCCGGCACCGTGGTGCCCACGCCCGGCGCGATCGAGGGATCCAGGAAATCCACGTCGAAGCTGACGTGCAGGTGCGTATGGGAATCCAGCCCGGACAACGCCTCGCTCATGGCGCGCTTCATGCCGACTTCGTCGATGTAGCGCATGTCGAAGATTTCCAGGCCGATGTCGTGCACCAGCCGTTTCTCGCCCTGGTCCACGGAACGGATGCCGATCTGGCGCACGCTCGAGGCATCCAGCGCGGGCGCTTCCCCGCTCAGAGTGGTGAGTTCGGATGGACCCAGCCCGCACACGCACGCGACCGGCATGCCGTGGATGTTGCCGGAAGGCGTGACCTCGCAGGTGTTGAAGTCCGCGTGCGCGTCCAGCCACAGCATGCGCAATTTGCGCTGCCTGCGGCGGCAGTGCGCGGCGACCGCGCTGATGGAGCCGATCGCCAGGCAATGATCGCCGCCGAGCAGGATCGGCAATCGTTCCTGCGAGAGTTCCGCACTCACCGCCTCCATCACCGCATGGTTCCAGGCGAGCACTTCCTGCAGATGGCGATAACCGTCGTGCGGCGGTTGCCAGGGGTTCATCGGCCCGGGGAGATTGCCGCGATCGGCCACTTCCAGCCCGCGACCGCGCAACGCCTGCGCAAGGCCGGCTACCCGCAAGGCTTCCGGACCCATCGAAGCGCCGCGGTCCGCCGCGCCGATGTCGGTCGGCGCGCCGATCAGGGAAACACGGGAAGTGTCGGGCATGGCTCCGCTCGGGAACGAATTAACCCCCGAGGATAGCCGCACGCCCGGGTGCTGGCTACGTCGGAACGACGGTATCGGCCACGATGGCGGCGTCAAGCCGATCCAGCAACTGCACCACCGGCGGTTGCAACATGGCCGGATCGCGGCAAGGCGGACGGGCCGAAAGCAGGCGGTCGAGTTCCAGCGCGGCTTCGCCTACCGCATCGAGGCCGTAGCAGGGCGCGGAACCCGAAAGACGATGCGCCAGGACGTGCAGCTCTTGCCAGGCGGGCGAAGCCGCGTCCCGCTTGGAGGACGCCCACAGCGACGCGACGGCGCCCCGCCGCTGTGGCAGGTCCGACAGGTATTGGACGCGCAATGCACGATAACGCGCGTCGAACTCCACGTCCCCCAGTTGGTTCCCCACGCTCCCCCCGAAGCGGACGATCGCAATGCGTCGATCCGGCACCGATGTTACCGCTCGACAATGCAATTTCCGTGCGCCGGTTCCTGCATGCAGCGGTGGCGATCGGCGAAATGCGACGTGCGCCACGCTCCTGCGCCTCTTACAATCGCGCCGTCTACAATCATTCGTTCCAAATCGGTTCGTTCCAAATCGCGCCCGTTCGACTTGGGGTGCGCCAACAGCTGCATCGCATCGCCCGCGCGGCACCGTTGCGGGCGCTGCGCCATCCCGTCGCGCCGGCATAGCTCAGTCGGTAGAGCAACCGCCTTGTAAGCGGTAGGTCCCCAGTTCGAATCCGGGTGCCGGCACCATTCCGCTCGATATCTGCTCAGAAGCAATCCACGTTTCCGGATTGCAGGTCGTTGCGACCCGGCAACCAGGTGCGCCAATCGAAGCCGCCCTTTGCCGGCAGCACGTAATCCACCCAGTAGACCGGCAAGGTTTCCACGCGTTCGTTCATCTGTGCATTGAACCCGAGCGCCGCGATCTCCGCCTTGCGCCGTTCGGCGTTGCCGCGATCATGGAACAGGCCAAGCGAGATGGTGTTCTGCTGGTCCCCCGCCGTGACCACGTAGTAGTCGCGCACGTTCCTGGCCGACAGGCTGCGCGCCGTGGCGAGCGCCGCATCGCGGCTGGAAAGCGCCGGCAGGTAGACCCAGAAGCCACGCGACTGGTGCGCTTCTTCTTCGCGGAACTGGATGCGCGGCACGTGCGGTGTGAGCGCCTGCATCGCCGCGCGCATGTCCACCTGGGTCGGAAAGGGCCCGAGGCTTTGACAGTGATCGTCGGCCGCGGCCTCGTTCGCCGGCGGCAACGGTCCCTGCGGTTTGGCCGCGGCCGGCTGGTCGCCGGCGCGCTCCGACAGCAACTTCAATTCCGGTACCCCGGGGTCGGTGGCGGGCGGCCAGGACGGCGCCGGCGCATGCCCGAACAGCAGCCACGCCGCCACGCCGATATTCAACGCGACCAGCAGCACGAACAGCAGGCGATAGAACATGGGCGAATGGATGCGGATCAGTGCGTCAAGCGCACCGCGCGGGGAAGAGACAGAGGCGACGCGCGAAGAATGGTTTCATGGTGGATTCTTGATCCTCGCTGGCGGTCGTGTCCGCATTTTAGGCATGCGCCGGCGATTCCGCCCACAAGGCCAGCCCGCGCAGCACGGCGTCTTCCAGGATCCGCGCGTGCGCGGCGGTTCCGGTTTCCAGCGAATCACGCAGCTCGCACGCGCCGCCTCCATGCAACCACAGCTGCGTCGCATCCAACCTGTTTTGCTGGAATGCGTCGTACCACTCGACCAGGGCCGCGCCTGCGCGCGCGCAACCCCGCTGCAACGCCTGCGCGGTGTCGTCCGTACCCCCGGCGGAAAAAGCGTCGGGATGGGTCTTCCCGATCGCCGTTGCGCCATGCAGGGAACGCAACATCAATGACGGCGACGGCGCGATCAAGCCTTCCTGCTGCAAGCCGTCGGCATCGACCGCATCCAGCGTCAACGCGGTACCGCAACCGACCACGACCACGGCCGTCCCGCTTGCCGCCACTCGCGCCGCGGCCATGGCCAGGAAGCGGTCGATCCCGAGGCGTTCCGGGAAACGATAGCGGTTGCGGATGCCGCAGCCTTCGCGTGGCGAACGCAGCCAGTGCACCGGCGCCTGCGGCCACGCGGTCAGCAATGCCCGCATACGCTCGGCGCGCGCCTCCGCCACGACCGACGCCACCAGCACTTTTTGCGGACAGGGCCACGAGGCCATCCGCGCGCGCAGCGTGGCATCGAATTCCTTCGTTTCCCAATCCAGCGAAATCGGGTCTGCGGGCGATCGCGATCCCAGCCACGCGCCTTTCACGCGGGAATTGCCGAGGTCGAACAGCCAGGTGGCGGGCGTTGCGTTCATGCCTTCCGAACGGAAACCTCCGCACTGTCCACGAGGCGTTCGCCGGCATCGGTGCGCACGCGCAGCGCACCGCGCTCGTCGATGCCGGCGCCGATGCCCTCGAATGCGCCGCGCGGATCGTCGATGCGCAACGCCAGGCCGGACAACGCGTCGTTGCGCGCGTAGTCGTCCACGAAGGCGGCGAACCCGCTGCGCGCGAAAGTATCCAGCGCTTCGCACAGCCTCGTGACCAGCATCGCCGCCAGAATGTTCCGCTGCGGCGGATCGCCGTCGCAAAGGGCGTCCAGGTCGGCCACGGGCTGGCCGATCGTCTCGCGTGCCGCGGAGGGCACGTGCATGTTGATGCCGATGCCCGCGATCGCGTGGCTCGGCCCGAGAAATTCGCCGCCCAGTTCGATCAGGATGCCGGCGAGCTTGCCGCGATCGGTCATCAGGTCGTTCGGCCACTTCAGGCGCACGCCGGCCACGCCTGCATCCTGCAGGGCGCGCAGCACGGCGACGCCGACCGCCAGCGACAGGCCCGAAAGCGCCGCGTAGCCGCGCGCGAATCTTTGCAGGCAGGAGAAGTACAGGTTGCCGGCGGGCGGCGACAGCCACGCTCGACCGCGCCGGCCGCGTCCGGCGGTCTGCACTTCGGCGAAGACGAAGCTGCGGTCGGGCAACTGCGCGGCGCGGCGCGCGCATTCGCTGGACGTGGAATCGAGCTTCCAGTGCGTTTCCAGCACGCCGAGGGTCTTGCGCGTCGCAGCGGGCAACGCGCGCCGGATCGCCGCGGCGTCCAGCGGCGCCAGCGCGCGGACCAGGCGATAACCACGGCCCGCGCATGCCTCCACCTCTACGCCGGCGGCGCGCAAGACGCGGATCTGTTTCCACACCGCCGCGCGCGAAATCAGCAAGCGCGCGGCGAGTTCCGCTCCGGATACCGGCGCCTGCGCGGACAGCAACGCGAGCAGCGGCGGTGGATCTTGCCTGGAAGACTGCGGCACCATCGTCGCAAGCTGGCAGCCCGGCCAGGTTTCTGTCAAGATGGGAAGCTGCGGTACGCTCGACGCGGAGCTGCCCATGAAGGTCCTCGCTTCCCTGATCACGATGTTGACGATGGCCGGCCTGCCGCTGACCGCGGCCGCGCTCGACTACGGCCCTAGCCAACGATTCCTCGCCGCCGAGACCCACGCGCCATCGCTGACTGCCCCCGCCGCGGAAGCTGCGCCGTTTGCGTATTCGACGTCGCGGCATGCCGGCGGTGCCACCGGCGCCTCCGATCCTCCGCAACCGCCGGCGACGCAGTCGACTGCGCGCCGCAAACCTTCTCCGGCGATTCCGGCGCCGGGGGCCGGCGGCGTCGAACCACCCCCGCGCGGCGCCAGCCCGCTTTCGTGGCAGTCGCTGCTCCCGGGTTCGATCCAGTAATCCGCGGTGGCGGCGCCTTGCGTACGCCGCGTGCGATCAAAGCGCGGTGAAGCGCAGCCGGAAACAGGTTCCGCCCAGTTCGGCGGAACGTTCCACCTGCAATTGCCCGCGGTAGGCGTGCAGCAATTCCTCCACCACCGCCAACCCGATGCCATGGCCGGGCACGCGTTCGTCGCCGCGCACGCCGCGTTGCAGCAGGCGTTCGACCTGTTCGGAAGGAATGCCGGGGCCATCGTCCTCCACGGTGATCTCCAGGCCGGGGCGCCGCACCCGGTTGTTGGGCGGCGGCAATGAGCGAACGCCCAGCAATACGCGATGCCGCGCCCACTTGAACGCGTTTTCCAGCAGATTGCCCAGCAGTTCCATCAGGTCGCCTTCCTCGCCGTAGAAGCGCGCGCCCTCCTCGATGTCGAACTCGCACAACACGTTGCGCGCCGCGTGCAGTTTCTCGAGGCTGCTCACCACGGCCTCGGCCGGCCCGGCGATCGCGATCGGCGCGGCGTAGGTCTTGTGTCCCGAGGCCGCCGCGCGCGCCAACTGGTAGGCGACGATGTCGTTCATGCGTTGCAGCTGCGTCAGCAGCTCCTGGCGGATCTGCGCCGGCGAGTCGTTGGATTCCAGCTGCGAGCGCGCCACCGCCAGCGGCGTCTTCAGGCTGTGCGCGAGATTGGCGAGCAGGTTGCGGTTGCGGGTGAGGGTTTCGCGTTCGCTGTCGATGAAATCGTTGAGGTTGCGGGTAAGCCCGGTCAATTCCGGCGGGTAGGCGCCGGAAAGATGCTCGGCATCGCCGCGTTCGATGCGTCCGAGATCAGATGCCACGCGTCGCAGCGGCCACAGACTCCAGCGCAGCAGGATCTGCTGGAGCACCAGCAACACCAGCCCGAGCGCGCCCAGCCAGCCGAACAGCGTGCGCCGGTACGCCGCAAGCTGGTCGTCGAATTGCGCTTCGTTCTGCGCGATGTTCACGGTCATGCGGTAGCTGCGGTGATCCGGCAACTCCCAGTCCACGCCCTGGCTCAGCAGATACACGTCGCCCGCGCTGGTCGGCAGCGGACCTTCGAACTTCGTCTGCCCCGGCGCGAGCAGGCTGTCGAACGGCAGTTCGCCAAGCGCCGACGGCGATTCCCAGTGGAAACCATCCCGACCCGTGACGACCGCGTACAAGCCCGAACCCGGCCGCGCGAAATCCGGGTGCGGCGGCACTTCGGGCAGGCTCACCTTGTTGGCGCGGGTGATCTCGATGCCGGCCAGATAGGCGTAGGCGTAACTTTGCAGCCGGTCGCGCAAGGCGGAAAGCGCCGCCTGCGAATACGCGCGATCGAGCGCGAAACCCGCGAGGCCCAGGAACCCCGCGAGCACCAGGCCCGTGGCGATGGTGGAACGCGCGGCCAGCGACAACGGCCGCGTCTTCGCGTCTTCGCCCGGTCGATCCCTGGTTTGCGGAGCATCCGCCATTTGCATAGCAAGGCGGCGGACGCCGCGAATGTCAACCGGCCGCGGTTTCCTCGTTCTCGTCGCGCGGGATCGCGAAACGATAGCCGCGCCCGCGCACCGTCTCGATCGGTTTCAAGGCGCTTTCGGGATCGAGCTTGCGCCGCAAGCGGCCGATGAAGACTTCCAGCACGTTGGAATCGCGGTCGAAATCCTGCTGGTAGATGTGCTCGGTGAGATCGGCCTTCGACACCAGTTCGCCCGCGTGCAGCATCAGGTATTCCAGCACCTTGTATTCGTACGAGGTGAGGTCGGCATTCTTGGTGTTGACGGTGACCGTCTGCGCGGTGGTGTCCAGCCTGATCGGCCCGCAGGTCAGTACCGGCTTGGACCAGCCCGAGGCGCGCCGCACCAGCGCGTTGATGCGCGCCAGCAGTTCCTCGACGTGGAACGGTTTCACCAGATAGTCGTCGGCGCCGTACTTCAGGCCTTCGACCTTGTCCTGCCACGACGAGCGCGCGGTGAGGATGAGGATGGGAAAGCTGCGGCCGATCTCGCGCAATTGCCGCACCAGGTCCATGCCCGACATCTTGGGCAGGCCCAGGTCCACGATCGCCAGATCGAACGGGACTTCCCGCCCGAGATACAAGCCTTCCTCGCCGTCGGAAGCCGCATCGACCGCGAAACCGTCACGCTTCAACCGCGCCGCCAGCGTTTCCCGCAAGGGTGCTTCGTCCTCGACCAGAAGTATGCGCATGGTTCTTCTCCCTGGTTATGCGCAGCACGCGGTTCAGTGGCCTCCCGAGCCATCGTGCTGTTTGTTTTTGGCAGGCGGATCGTTGGAATGCAATTGCATCACCCGGACGCGGCCTTCCGGCGTCAGTACCTTGATGCGGTAAAGCTTGTTGCGGCCACTGGGAATGCTGTCGGCGGCCAGGATGCGGCCGTCGGTCTGCTGCTGGACCTGCTGCACGGCTCCCTCCAGCGTCAAATGCTCGCGGTTCGCCGGCGGCGGCTTGGGCGGCGCGGCGAACGCCCCGGCGCACAGGACGGCGGCGAGCATGGCGGTGGCGAAACGCAGTTGCATGGGAGAACCGGTGGAATCCTGGCCTTGACCGACGGCTGTGCCGCGTGAAACACGCTGCCCGGCGATGATGCCCCGATCATGCCGCCGGCCTTTGAATTCGTGCTGAACCGGGTTGCGGCGCCTGCGGCGAAGGCGCCGCAACGGCCTGCAGCGCCGATTCGACGGCCTCCCAGCCGGCATCGGCGTGGCGCGCGCCTTCGCCCAGCACGCGGCGGAACGCGCGTCCCCCCCGCTGGCCGTGGTACAGCCCCAGCAGATGCCGCGCGATGTGCTGCAGGCGCGTGCCGCGCGCGCGCTCCGCCTCGATGTAGGCACGCATGGCGTACAGGACCTGTTCGCGCGGGAATGGCCGTTTTTCGCAAAGCATCGCGTCGATGCGCGCCAGCGCATGCGGATCATGGTAGGCGAGACGCCCGAGCATCACCCCGTCCACGTGTTGCAGGTGCGCATGCACGGCGGCGTCTTCCACGATGCCGCCGTTGATGACGATCGCGAGTTGCGGCAATTCGCGCTTCAGCCGGTACACCCGCTCGTAATTCAGCGGCGGCACCTCGCGGTTTTCCTTCGGCGACAATCCCTGCAGCCATGCCTTGCGCGCGTGCACGATCAGCGTGCGCACGCCGGCCCCGATCATCGTTTCGGCGAAACGTTGCAGGTCGGCATATTCGTCCTGCTCGTCCACGCCGATGCGGCATTTGACCGTTACCGGAACATCCCCTGCATCGCACACGGCTTCCCTCATCGCGCGCACGCAATCCGCAACCAGTTGCGGCTCGCGCATCAGGCAGGCGCCGAAGCGCCCGGACTGCACGCGATCCGACGGACAACCGACATTGAGGTTGATTTCGTCGTAACCGGCCTGCACGCCGAAACGCGCGGCCTGCGCCAGATCGTCGGGTTCCGCGCCGCCCAGTTGCAGCGCGACCGGATGTTCTTCCCGGTTGTGTTCCAGCAAATGCAGGCGATCGCCGTGGATCAGCGCCGCGGCAGTCACCATTTCGGTGTACAGCCGCGCGTGCGGCGCGAGCAGGCGATGGAAATACCGGCAGTGCCGATCCGTCCAGTCCATCATCGGTGCGACGCAAAGGCGCCAGGCGGAAGGATCGTGGGCCGTCATCCCGCAAGCATAAGCGTTAAGCTTGGGTGGTTGCCAAACCGGGAACCGCCATGTCCGCACGTCGCCTCTGCCTTGCCTGCCTGCTGGCCTTGCCGCTGGTTGCCTGCCAACCGGCGCCGACGAACGATCCGGTTCCGGCGAAATCCGGCGTCGAAGCGCAGGCGAATGCCGCAACGAAGGTCGCCGCACCGGTATCGGGCACCGCGCGGGCCGCGGCAGGCACCGGTGTGACGGGCGATCACGTCGCCACCAGGCGGTACAAGATCGACATCAGCTATCCGGCATTGGGTGCGGACGAGGCGCCGTTGCTCGCCATGCTGCACAAGATCGCCAATGCCGCGAAGCGGGAGTTCATGCAGGCGCTGCCCGATCCGAAGCAATTCCCCGAGTTTGCCGACCGGCAGATGCAGTTGCTGATCGATTTCAAGGTCGCGGCGCACACATCCGATTTCGTCAGCGTGCGCGAAACCGGCATGCAGGATACCGGCGGCGCGCACCCGCTGCCGATCGACTCGACGATCGTCTACGACGCGCAAACGCATCGCACCGTCACGCTGGATGATCTGTTCGCCCAGTCTGATGCCGCACGCAAGGCGCTGGCGGATTACGCGCGCGTCGAATTGACGAACAAAATGATGGCCCAAGCGCCCAAGCCCGGCGAAGGCTCGCCCGAGGCAATCAAGGAATGGAAAACCAACGCAAAGCAGATGATCGACGAAGGCACCGAACCCACGGCGCAGAACTTCGCCAATTTCGCCGTGCGCGCGGGCAGCAGCCCGGCCGACGCCAGCCCCGGACTCACCTTGATCTTTCCGCCCTATCAGGTCGCGCCCTACGTCTACGGCACGCAGACGGTGGACGTGCCGACGCGGTTGTTCGCGGAATACCTGAAGCCGCAATATCACGCCGCTTTCGACGTGCCGACCGCGAACTGATTGCCTATCCATCCGCGAAATGCGCAATTGCCGCGGTGGCTTGCTCGCGGTTGCCGTCGTCGAACGGCGGCAGCCACTCGCAATCGCCGAGCACGTCGTCGTCGAGGCAGCGCGCGTTGACGCTGTAGCCGTGCGGGTGCGAGCGCGGCACGTAGAACGATTTCACGCCGCATACCTTGCAGAACAGGTGCCGCGCGACACCGGTGTTGAAGCGGTATTCGGCCAGCGCGTCTTCGCCGCCCAGCAAGCGAAAACGCGACGCCGGCACGATCAGGTGCACGAACCCGGTCATGCGGCAGACCGAGCAGGTGCATTCCTGCACCCTGGGCCGCGCCGCGGCCTGGATTTCGAAGCGCACCGCGCCGCAATGGCAGCCGCCGGTGCGGACAACAAGTTCGGACATGAGGTTTGCGGATCGCCGGGCGACCCGTCTATCGTACTTTCGACACGCCCGCGACGCGCGCGCGGCGATTATGCTGCCCCGACTTCTCCGAGGGAACCGCCATGCCCAAGCCCGCCCTGATCGCTTTCGCACTCGCCTTCGCCGCAGCGCTCGCGCAAGCCGCGCCGCCCGCATCGGCGGTTTCCACCGCCGCGCAAACCGCCACGCCCGCCGCCCCCGCATGGGTGGCGAAAAGCAACGGCTATGCGCAGGTGCTGCTCGACGCCATGGTCGAGTTCAACCCCGAGTTCGCCTCGCAGTTGGGCCTGCCCGGTTACGACGGCAAGGTGATCGACCTCAGGCCGAATGTCGACGAACGTTCGCGCGCGGCGCTGTCCAGGGCCCGCGGCCAATTGCAGCGCGACCTCGCGGGCGAGCACGATCCCAACGTCCGCCAGGACCTCGAGATCATGATCGACGCGGCGGGCCGCATGATCCACAGCAGCACGCTGCAGGACCAGTTCATGCTGCCGTACACCGACGTCGGGCAGACGATCTTCCAGGGCGAATTCGTGCTGCTGCAGGACCAGGTCGCGCCCGATCGACGCACGCAGGCGCTGGCGCGCCTCAAGTGCTACGTCGGCATGGCGCCGGGCTGCACCGCGGTCGCCAAGGAGGCCGAGGCGCTGTTCGCGGCCAGGGCCGGCAACGCGAAGCTGCTCGGACCCTACAAGGCCGAGGTCGAACAGAACCTCGCCAACACGGCGCGTTACGTCGACGGCATCCGCAAGCTGTACGCCAAGTACAAGATCGACGGCGCGGAGCCGGCACTGGATGCGCTGCAGAAGCAGCTCGGCGAGTACGACGCGTGGGTGAAGTCGACCGTGCTGCCGCGCGCACGCAGCGATTTCCGCCTGCCGCCGGAAATCTACGCCGACAACCTGAAGAACGTCGGCATCGACATTCCGCCGGAAGAACTGATCAGGCAGGCCGAAAAGTCGTTCATGGAAATCCAGGCGCAGATGGAAACGCTGGCGCCGTACGTCGCGAAGGCGGAAGGAATCGATGCCACCGGTTACCGTGGCGTGATCAAGGCGCTGAAGAAGCAGCAGCTCGACCGCGACACCATCGAACCGTATTACCACCAGGTGATCGGCAAGATCGAGGCGCTGATCCGCGAACACCACATCGTCACGTTGCCACAGCGGCAGATGATCATGCGGCTGGCGTCCGAAGCCGAGAGCGCCGCGCAACCCGCGCCGCACATGGATCCGCCACCGCTGATCAACAACAAGGGCGAACGCGGCCAGTTCGTGCTGCCGCTGGGCAATCCGCCTTCCGGCACCGGCAAGAGCGAAGCCTACGACGACTTCACCTGCAAGGCCTGCGCGTGGACGTTGACCGCGCACGAAGGGCGGCCGGGCCACGAATTGCAGTTCTCGGCGATGGTCGAGCATGGCGTGTCGCTGGCGCGCACGCTGTTCGCGTTCAACAGCGTCAACGTGGAAGGCTGGGCGTTGTACGCGGAATGGATGATGGTGCCCTACGAGCCGCCGGGTGGACAGATGATCGCCCTGCAACTGCGCCTGCAGCGCGCGGCGCGCGCGTTCATCGATCCGATGCTCAACCTCGGACTGATCACGCGGCAGCGTGCGCACGACATCATGGTCAACGACGTCGGCCTGTCCGAGGCGATGACGCGCCAGGAGCTGGATCGCTACACGTTCCGCTCGCCGGGCCAGGCCACCGCCTATTTCTACGGCTACTCGCGCCTGCTGGAACTGCGCGCGCACACCGAGATCGCACTGGGCGACAAATTCGACCTGCAGCAGTTCAACGATTTCCTCCTGGCGCAGGGCCTGCTGCCGCCCGACCAGCTGGCGAAAGCGGTCGACACGCAGTTCATTCCCGCGCAGGGCGGGAAGAGCGCGCCGTAACGCGAACCCATCCGGACGCAGGCCACGGACGGCCGCGTCGAGGACGCCGGATCCCCGCTTGCGGGAAGGCCGAAACGGGGTTCAATCGGGCAGGACGTACAGCAGCACCGCGAAAAAGTGCAGCACGCTGCCGGTGAGCACGAACCCGTGCCACAGCACGTTGTGGTAGGGCAGCTTGCGCCACAGGTGGAACGGAATGCCGAGCGTGTAGGCCGCCCCGCCGGCCAGCAGCAGCGCGCTGCCGCCGAATCCCAGGCGGGCGGACAACGGGCCGAAGGTCACGAGTCCCAGCCAGCCCATCAGCAGGAACCAGCCGATCTTCAGCGCCTGCCGCTCGCGCAACGGCGTGAATTGCAGCACGCCGCCGAACGCAGCCAGCGTCCAGATCGCGCCGAACAGCCACCAGCCGCGGTCGCCGCCGAGCGCGATCAACGCGAACGGCGTGTAGGTGCCGGCGATCAGCAGGTAGATCGCGATGTGGTCCAGCCGCGACAACAAGCGCGGCGCGACGTGCACCGGCAGCGCGTGATAGATCGTCGAAACCGTGTACATCACGACCAGCGTGGCGCCGAACACCGCGCTCGCGGTCACGTCCAGCGCGTGCCCGTCCACCGCGGCGTACGCCACCAGCGTCGTCAATCCGATGATGCTGAGCAGGATGCCGAGGCTCTGCACCACGCCGTTCGCCACTTCCTCGGCGAAGGTGTAACCGGCGGACGACAGCCAGTCCGGGCGCATCATTCGAAATCCCTGCAGACGCGGCCACGGAGTGCGGCAGGTTCCATCCGCGCCTGCTTCAATCCGCCGAGATCGTGAACTTGCCGAAATCCACGCCCAGGTTCCAGCCGTTGCCGCTGCCGGACAGCGCCAGCGAAACGTTGCCCTTGGTCATCACCGTGCCGCGCGAGGAACGCACCGCGCCCGCGTGCGCCTCGGCGTTGGCGTAGCTGCCCAGCACTTCGCGGATGTCGTAGATGCCGGAGAACCTGCCGATGCCGCTGATCTCGGATTTGCCGAAGGTCAGCCCCCCGCCCTTGCTGGCCAGTTGCACGCGCAGGCGCTGCCCGTTGCTGCAGCGAATGTCGCCGCTGCCGGAAGATGTCTTGTAGAACGCCGACCATCCCGCCAGCGAGAACGTCATCCGGCAGGTGATTTCATGCGCGGCGAACGCAGGCGTCGCATGGCACAGCACGCCGACCACCGCGGCGAAGGCTGCGAGCGGGACAAGCAACTTGCGCATGGCGATACGCTCCATTCCGGGCCCGTTGGGACGGGGATGCGTATGATGCGACATTCGTGCGGAGGATGCATTCATGCAACTGCCCGGCACGATCTGGACGATCGGCCATTCCACGCGCGACATCGGCGATTTCCTCGCGCTGCTGGCCGCGAACCGCATCGAGGCGCTGGCGGACGTGCGGCGCTTTCCCGGTTCGCGCAAGTTTCCGCATTTCAATGCCGAGGCGCTCGCCCGCTCGCTGCACGACTCGGACATCGAATACGCGCCGTTCCCCGAACTGGGCGGGCGTCGCAAGCCGCGGCCCGATTCGAGGCACACGCAATGGCGCAACGCGGCGTTCCGCGCCTACGCCGACTACATGGACGGCGACGAATTCCACGCCGGCATCGAACGTCTCGCCGCGCTGGCGTGCCGCAAGCGCACCGCCGTGATGTGCTCGGAAGCGGTATGGTGGCGCTGCCACCGCAGGCTGATCGCGGACTGGTTCCAGGCGCACGGCGTGCGCGTGCTGCACATCCTGGATGCGAAACACGTCGCGGAGCATCCCGCGGGGCCGGTCGATCCGGCGCCGCTGCCCCGGGAACCTTCGATCATTCCGGATTGACCTCGGCCCACCCGCGTCTGCATCCTTCCCTCCTCTTCATCGAGTCCGCACGCCGCGAAAACCCGATCGTTCCCGGCCCGAAAGACGACGACGGCAAGACCGACACCCGAGTGGATCGAGTCCCCCACGAATGTATACCCAATGCCCCGAATGCCTGACCGTCTACGCACTGGACGTGGTGGAGCTGTCGCGCTCGCATGGCAACGTGCGTTGCGGACATTGCACCATGGTGTTCGACGCACTGCCCAGCCTGGTCGAGACGCTGCCGCCGGATCCGGTGACCGGGCTTGCGGCACGACCTCCGAGCGCCGAACCACCGCTGATGACGCAGGTCGTGTCGAGGCCGATCGCCGAGGCATTCGACGAAACGGCGGGCGAGGCCGGCGAGCCCCCTGTCGTGGAACCCGAGCCGCTCGCGCCCGCCTTCGCGCAGCCGCGCGTGCCGATGCGCGCTCCGCGCAACCTGCGCTGGATGATCGGTTGCGCCGCCCTGTTGCTGCTGTTGCTGGCGCAATGGCTCGTCGCCGATCGCGCCGCGCTGGCGTCGAATGCCGCCTTGCGGCCGATGCTGGCGAGCGCCTGTACGGCGCTGTCGTGCAGCCTGCCACCGGTCAAGGACCTTTCCAGGCTCACCCTGCTGTCGCGCGACATCCGACCGCATCCGAGCGTGCCCGGCGCACTGATCATCAGCGCAACGGTGCGCAACGATGCCGATTTCACCCAGCCGTATCCGGTCATCCGCATCGCGCTTTCCGACCTGGACGGCAACGCGATCGCCATGCGCCGCTTTCGCCCGGCCGATTACGTGAGCGATGCGAAAACCCGCGCGGCCGGTTTGCCCCCGGGCGCCACGGTGGCCGCCGCATTCGAAGTGGCGGATCCCGGCAAGAATGCGGTCGCGTTCGAATTCGGTTTCGAATGACCGCGCGACGAACCCGGCGCGGGAAGCGCGATCGGTGGCGTGCCTGTCCTGCCGTCCGCCCCACCCGGTCGGCACCGATCGAAAACCCTGCTTGTTCGATCGCGAAAGACGGCGCTACACTTTCCAACCCCTGATGCACGACGCACCCCTGCGAAAGCCGCGAAACGTGGAAGCCGCCGCCCTCAATTCCCCGACGCCCCTGCGCGCATCCGGCGACGCCGGCGCAGCCGTCTTGCGCGAATGCGTCGCGCGCAGCGCGCGCCGCTATCTGGCGGACCTGCACGGCACGAAATGTCCCGAGGGCTTGTACGCATTGCTGATGCACGAAGTGGAGGCGCCATTGCTGGACGAAGTGCTGCGCTGGTGCGGCGGCAACCAGAGCCGCGCCGCCGAAGCGCTGGGCATCAATCGCGCCACCCTGCGCAAGAAGCTGCTTGCGCACGGCCTGGCCTGAGCGTTCGCGCAAGCCCGTGCGTCCGAACCCGGCAGCGACTGCCGCAGTGATCCCGATCCGCAGGGCGCTGGTCAGCGTTTCCGACAAGAGCGGCGTGGCCGACCTGGGCCGCGCGTTGCACGCGCTCGGGGTGGAACTGGTTTCCACCGGCGGCAGCGCGCAGGCCTTGCGCGACGCCGGCGTGCCGGTGCGCGAAATCAGCGAGCTCACCGGGTTCCCGGAAATCATGGACGGCCGCGTCAAGACCCTGCACCCGAAGGTGCACGGCGCGCTGTTGGGCCGGCGCGGCGTCGACGACGCGGTGATGCGCGAGCACGACATCGCGCCGATCGACCTGCTGGTGGTCAACCTGTATCCGTTCGCGCGCGTCGTGGCGCAACCGGATTGCGGCTGGGACGAAGCGATCGAGAACATCGACATCGGCGGGCCGGCGATGCTGCGCGCCGCCGCCAAGAACCAGGAACGCGTCGCGGTGGCCACCGACCCCGCCGACTACGCCGACCTCATCGAGGTATTGCGCCGCGAAGGCGGCAGCACGCCGGCACTGCGCCGGCGCCTCGCCGCCGCGGCCTTCGCGCACGTGGCCCGTTACGACGGCATGATCGCGGACTGGCTTTCCGCGCGCGTCGACGGCGACGAACAGTCCCACGCCTTCGCGCCGACATTGCATTTGGCGTTCACCCGCTCGCATGAACTGCGCTACGGCGAGAACCCGCACCAGAACGCGGCGTTGTACGTTCCCGGACGTCCTCCGGCCGGCAGCATCGCCGGTGCGCGCGTGCTGGCGGGCAAGGCGCTGTCCTACAACAACGTCGCCGACGCCGATGCCGCACTGGAATGCGTCAAGGCTTTCGGCAAGGCCCCCGCGTGCGTGATCGTCAAGCACGGCAACCCGTGCGGCGTGGCGCTGGCCGATGATCCGCCGCACGCCTACGAACTCGCCTACGCCTGCGACCCGGTGTCCGCCTTCGGCGGCATCATCGCCTTCAACCGCACCCTCGATGCGGCGACCGTGCAGGCCATCCTCGCCAGGCAATTCGTCGAAGTGCTGGTCGCGCCGGAGTTCGAACCCGCTGCGCTGGCGGCGCTGGCCGGCAAGCCCAACGTGCGCGCACTCGCCGTCGGCAGCTGGCCGGAAACGCTGACGCCTTCGCGCGAACTGCGCAGCGTCGGCGGCGGCGTGCTGGTGCAGGACGGCGACCGCGACACCCTGCTGCTTTCCGACCTGAAGGTGGTTACCAGGCGCATGCCCGACGCGGCGCAGCTGCGCGACCTGCTGTTCGCGTGGCACGTGGCGATGTTCGTGAAATCCAATGCGATCGTCTATGCGCGCGACGGCGCCACCATCGGCATCGGCGCGGGACAGACCAGCCGCGTCGTGAGCGCGCAGATCGCCGCGCTGAAAGCCGGGCAGGCCGACCTGCAGGTGGCCGGCAGCGTGATGGCCTCCGATGCGTTCTTCCCGTTCCGCGACGGCATCGACGCGGCGGCGCAAGCCGGCGTGGTCGCGGTGATCCAGCCCGGCGGTTCGATGCGCGATTCGGAAGTGATCGCCGCCGCGGACGAACACGGCCTTGCGATGGTCTTCACCGGCATCCGCCATTTCCGCCACTGAGCGGCGGATGCCTGCCTGCTATTGCTCGCCGCTGTCGGACTTCGACGGGCCGCCCCACTGATAGATCGTGTAGTACACAGGATCGACCGGACCCATGCGCGGGTCGCGGATCAACTTGCCGGTGCCGCCGTTGACCAGGAAGGTCTGGGTCGGCCCGTGCTTGGGCGTGATGCGCACCATGTAGAGCGTGGCGCCATGGCGGTATTCCTCGACGGTGTCGCCGTTGTCTTCGGTGTGCACGCTGACCGTCGGCGCGGACTCGCCGTTCGCCGCGCGCGCGGCGGGCGCGATCGAGGGCGGGATGCTGGTGCTGGGCAACGGGATCGAGGACTGCTTGACTCCCGGATCGTTGATGCCCGGCGGCGGCAGGCCCGAGCCCTTGACCGGCGGTTGCGACTGCGCGAGGGCCGTGGCGGCGAAAGCGGTGAACGCGATCTCCAGCATCAACGCGAAAAGAGGTTTCTTCATCGTTGCTACTCCCATTCGCCGAACACGATCAAGCATACACCGCGGGCATGAATGCGGCGCGCATCGGAAGCGCGTGAGAGAATCTCCCGATGCCCACGCTGACCTTGATCGACGGTTCCAGCTATCTGTACCGCGCGTTCCACGCGCTGCCGCCGTTGACCAATCCCGCCGGCGAGCCGACCGGCGCGCTGTTCGGCGTGGTCAACATGTTGCGCGCCACGCTCAACGCAAAGCCCGACTATGCGGCCTTCGTGCAGGACGCGCCGGGCCCGACCTTCCGCGACGCGCTGTACGCCGACTACAAGGCCACCCGCGCGCCGATGCCCGACGACCTGCGCGCGCAGGTCGAGCCGATGCTGGAAATCGTGCGCGCGCTGGGCCTGCCGATCCTGCGCGTGCCCGGCGTGGAAGCCGACGACGTGATCGGCACGCTGGCGCGGCAGGCGGCCGCGGAAGGCATCGACGTCACCATTTCCACCGGCGACAAGGATTTCGCGCAACTGGTCGAGCCGCGCATCACCCTGGTCAACACGATGAGCAACAGCGTGACCGATCGCGCCGGCGTGATCGCGAAATTCGGCGTGCCGCCGGAACGCATCATCGATTTGCTGGCGCTGATGGGCGATTCGGTCGACAACATTCCGGGCGTGCCCAAGTGCGGGCCCAAGACCGCGGCGAAGTGGCTGGCCGAATACGGCGACCTCGACGGCGTGATCGCGCACGCCGGCGAAGTGAAGGGCAAGATCGGCGAGAACCTGCGCGAGGCCTTGCCGCAACTGCCGCTGTCGCGGCAACTGGCGACCATCAAGACCGATTGCGAACTGGAAGTCGGGCCGACCGACCTGGCGTTGCGCGCACGCGACAGCGGGGCCTTGCGCACGCTGTACACGCGCCATGCGTTCGTGCAAGCCTTGAAGGATCTCGACAAAGCGGAAACGGGAAACGGGGAACCGGGAACGGCGAAATCCGCGGATGTCATTCCGGGGCCGCGCGACGCACGGAACCCGGAATCTGCTGCTGCGGCTCCCTCCAAAGCGGATTCCGGATCGCCGCTGCCCGGCGTCCGGAATGACGAACAAGGCATGGGTGGAATCGACCCCCGCCTTTCCACATCGGGCGAATACGAACTGATCACCGCGCGCGCGCAACTGGATACGTGGCTGGAAAAGCTGCGCGGCGCCGACCTGGTCGCCTTCGATACCGAAACCACCTCGCTCGACGCGATGCGCGCGGAACTGGTGGGCCTGTCGTTCGCGGTGGAGGCGGGCCGCGCCTGTTACGTCCCGGTCGGGCACGACTATCCCGGCGTCCCGCAGCAACTGCCGCGCGAGGAAGTGCTGGCCGCGCTGAAGCCGATCCTCGAAGACGACGGCAAACCCAAGCTCGGCCAGCACGCCAAGTACGACATCAACGTGCTGTCGTCGTACGGCATCGAAGTGCGCGGACTGGCCTACGACAGCATGCTGGAATCCTACGTGCTGAACGCGACCGTGTCGCGCCACGACATGGATACGCTGGCCAAACGCTATCTGGATTACGACACGATCAAGTATTCCGATGTCACCGGCAAGGGCGCGAAGCAGATTTCGTTTTCGCAGGTCGATCTCGACCAGGCCTGCCGCTACGCGGCCGAAGACGCCGACATCACCTTGCGCCTGCACCAGGCGCTGTGGCCGCGGCTGCTCGCACAGCCGAGTGCGAAGGCACTGTTCGAAAACATCGAACTGCCGCTGGTGCCGGTGCTGGCGCGCATGGAACGGCGCGGCGTGCTGATCGATGCGGCCGCGCTGAAGCGGCAGAGCGACGATCTCGGCAAGCGCATGCACGCCTTGCAACGGCAGGCCTACGAAGCCGCCGGCCAGGAATTCAACATCGATTCGCCCAAGCAATTGCAGGCGCTGCTGTTCGACAAACTGCAATTGCCGGCGCTGCTGAAGACGCCGACCGGCCAGCCCTCGACCAACGAGGAAGCGCTGGAAGCGATCGCGGACCGGCACGAACTGCCGCGGCTGATCCTGGATTTTCGCGCGCTGGGGAAATTGCGCAGCACCTACACCGACAAGCTGCCGCTGATGATCAATCCGCGCACCGGCCGCGTGCACACCAACTACCACCAGGCCGCGGTCGCGACCGGGCGCGTGTCGTCCACCGATCCCAACCTGCAGAACATTCCGGTCAAGTCCGAGGAAGGCCGGCGCATCCGCCAGGCCTTCATCGCGCCGCCCGGCTGGCACGTGCTGGCGGCGGACTACTCGCAGATCGAATTGCGCATCATGGCGCATCTTTCGGGCGACCAAACGCTGATCCGGGCCTTCCGTCACGGCGCGGACGTGCACCGCGCCACCGCCGCGGAAGTGTTCGGCGTGGCACCCGACCAGGTCGACGCCGGCCAGCGGCGCGCCGCCAAGGTGGTCAATTTCGGCCTGATGTACGGCATGAGCGCGCACGGCCTGTCGCGCGCGCTCGGCATCGGACGGGCGGAAGCGGGCGAATACATCGCGCGCTATTTCGAACGGTTTCCCGGCGTGCGCGCCTTCATGGATTCCACCCGCGAGCAGGCGCAACGCGACGGTTACGTCGAGACGCTGTTCGGGCGGCGCCTGTACCTGGAAGCGCTGCGCTCGCGCAACGCCGCGCAGCGCGCCGGCGCCGAACGCGCCGCGATCAATGCACCGATGCAGGGCAGCGCCGCCGACATCATCAAGCGCGCGATGATCGGGATCGATGCCTGGCTGCTGCGGCGCGACGACGCGCACATGCTGATGCAGGTGCACGACGAACTGGTGTTCGAAGTGCGCGCCGAAGCGCTGGATGAAGTATCGGCGATGGTGCGCGAACGCATGCAGGGCGCCGCGCAACTTTCCGTGCCATTGCTGGTCGAGGTGGGAACGGGAAGCAACTGGGACGAAGCGCATTGATGACGCGGTGGTCGGAGGAAGTGGAGAGAGGGCGAAAAAACACGGGCCCGCCGCGCGGTCGCGCCTCCCTCCCCTCTCGCTCGCCCCTGCGTTTGGCCGTCCAAATGCTTCGCACGTATGCCGGAAGTCATGGCCGGATTTTCGGAATGAACACGGCCTGAATTGATCTCGGAAACTCATTTGAACTTAACGGGCGCCGTGCTTATCTAAGCATCGGACGCACGCAACGGCGTCCCGGTTCACTCACCTCCCTGAGTGATCCACTGGTGTCGAACCCCTCCCCAGGTTCGGCTCCAACCCCCGCCCCGAGAGCTCCCCCCTGGCTCTCGGGGCATTTTCTTTGTGTCTTTTTTGCGATCTGCCACGATCGCGAAGATCAAAAGCAGACATCCTTGCCTGCCTTTCTCACCAAAACCACCTATCCGTGCCAGGCGCTTGGTTCCCCGGCGCGCCTCGCGTAGCATCGGGGCGTGTCCAACGAGGGAGAACGCGCATGCGTGCAGGCTTGATCGTCATCGGGATTCTCATCGCCGCACTCGGCCTGTGGGTCGCGCTCGGCAAGTTCACCTACAACGACACCGAAACCAAGGCCCAGCTCGGACCGGTCAAGGTGCAGGCCACCGAGGAAAAATCGGTACAACCCGCCCTGGGTTACGTCGGCATCGTGGTCGGCGCGGGCCTGGTCATCGCCGGGGCCATGCGCAAGCGCTGATCGCGGTTGCCGGAAAACGAAAAGCGCGGCGTTGCGCGCCGCGCTTTTTTCGTGCCCAGAACAACGCCGCGTTTACAGGCCGAGCTTGGCCGCGAGCCCCTGCAAGGCGCTCAGCCCCGCTTCCGCGTCCGGCACCTGGCCGTTCGGGGTCACGTGGTCGATCGCGGTCGGCAGATGCTGGGCCAGCTGGCCGAGCACCTGCGAGGGGTCGACGCCCATCTTCTGCGCCATCTGTTCCACGTGCGCGCCCATCGGCGTGCCGGCCAGCGCCTGCTGCAACTGCCCGCTGTTGATCGCCTGATTGGCGCCGCTGGACACCCACGATTGCACCGCGTTGCCGAGGCCGCCCTGCTGCAGCGTGTTGATCAAGCCCTGCACGCCGCCGGCCTGGTTGATCAGTCCGCCGATCATCCCCATCACGCCACCGGCGCCCTGCCCGCCGCCAAGACTGTCGAGCAATGACATGAGCTTCTCCTTGTCGATGCGGGCAACCTGACCCGCGATTCCGCACCATAGCACCGCCACAAGGCAAGGTGTCGCGCGTGGCGTGCACGCCGAACGTTACAATTCCGTGGATGGATGTCTTGCACCTGCTCGATTCCCTCAACACCGCGCAACGCGAAGCGGTCAGCGCGCCGCCCGGGCATTACCTGGTGCTGGCGGGCGCCGGTTCCGGCAAGACCCGCGTGCTGACCCACCGCATCGCGTGGCTGGTGGAAGTGGAACGCGTGCCGCCGTGGGCGATCCTGGCGGTGACGTTCACCAACAAGGCCGCGGGCGAGATGCGCGGACGGCTGGAATCGCTGTTGCCGAACGCCACGCGCGGACTGTCGGTCGGCACCTTCCATGGCATCGCGCATCGCCTGCTGCGCCGGCACTGGCGCGAAGCCGGCCTGCCGGAAACCTTCCAGATCATCGATGCCGACGACCAGCAACGGCTGGTGAAACGCGTGGTCGCGGGGCTGGGCCTGGACGAGGCGCGTTTTCCGCCGCGGCAGGCAGCGTGGCAGATCAACGCGTGGAAGGACGAAGGCAAACGGCCCGATGCGATCGACGCCAGCGACCATCCCGTCGCACGCACGTACCTGTCGATCTATCGCGCCTACGAGGAGGCCTGCCGGCGGGCGGGGCTGGTCGACTTCGCCGAGCTGCTGCTGCGCGCGCACGAACTGTGGCTGAAGAATCCGGACGTGCTGGCGCATTACCGCGAACGCTGGCGGCACCTGCTGATCGACGAATTCCAGGACACCAACACGCTGCAATATGCGTGGATCCGCGTGCTCGCGGGTTCCACCGGCATGGTGTTCGCGGTCGGCGACGACGACCAGTCGATCTACGGCTGGCGCGGCGCGAAGGTGGAGAACATGCGCGACTTCCTGCGCGACTTCCCCGGCGCGAAGACGATCCGGCTGGAACAGAACTACCGTTCCTCCGCCAATATCCTGGAGGCGGCGAATGCGATCATCGCGCGCAACCCCACGCGCCTCGGCAAGCAATTGTGGACGGCCGGCGACAAGGGCGAGGCGATCGCGCTGTACGCGGCCTACAACGAACAGGACGAGGCGCGCTTCGTGATCGAACGCGTGCGCGAACACCTCGACGGCGGCGGACGCGCCGACGAGATCGCCGTGCTCTACCGCAGCAACGCACAGTCGCGGGCGTTCGAGGAACAACTGCACCAGTACGACATTCCGTATCGCGTGTACGGTGGACAGCGCTATTTCGAGCGCGCCGAGGTCAAGGATGCACTGGCCTACCTGCGGCTGACCGGCAATCGCCACGACGATGCGGCCTTCGAGCGCGCGGTCAACACGCCGCCACGCGGCATCGGCGAACGCACGCTGGATCAACTGCGCCGCCGCGGGCGCGCGGAAAACGTTTCGCTGTGGAACGCCGCGCTCGCGGAACTGGCGGCCGGCGACTTGAACGCGCGCGCGAAGAATGCGTTGCGCGGGTTCCTCGCGCTGATCGAAGGCATGGCGCAGGCATTTGCCGGAACGGGAAACCGGGAACCGGGAACCGATTCCGCGAGTGTCGATCTTCCCCGCTTCCCGTTGCCCGTTTCCGCTCTTGCCTTGTCCGAACAGGTCGAACACGCGATCGCGCGTTCGGGCCTGCGCGACTATTACGAGCGCGACGCGCGCGGCAACGCCGAATCGCGCGTGGAAAACCTGGACGAACTGGCCAACGTCGCCAGCCGTTTCGCGCCGACGCAGGAAGACGTGGAGGCCGGGCTTTCCGAACTCTCGGCCTTCCTCGCGCACGCCGCGCTGGAAGCCGGCGAAGCGCAGGGCGAGGCCGGCGAGCCGTGCGTGCAATTGATGACGCTGCATTCGGCCAAGGGGCTGGAATTCCCGATCGTGTTCCTGGTGGGGCTGGAAGAAGGCCTGTTCCCCAGCCAGCGTTCCAGCGAAGACGCCTCGCGCCTGGAAGAGGAGCGCCGGCTCGCCTATGTCGGCATCACGCGCGCGCGCCGCAGGCTGGTGCTGACCTACGCCGAATCGCGCCGCCTGCACGGCTCGGAAATGCTGGCGCGGCCCTCGCGCTTCCTCGCGGAACTGCCTGCAACCCTGCTGCAGGAAGTGCGGCCGCGCGCGAAGATCACGCGTCCAGTCTACGCGCCGCGCGATTACGGGCACAAGCCGCTCGATGAGGAATCCCTGCCGATACAGCTCGGCCAGCGCGTGCGTCACGCCAGTTTCGGCGAAGGCGTGGTGGTGCGCGCGGAAGGTTCCGGCGCGCACACCCGCATCCAGGTCAATTTCGCGGACGCGGGGCCGAAGTGGCTGGTCGCCGCCTACGCCAATCTCACCGCGCTTTGACGTCGTCGTCCGCACCGGACAGATGCAGCGCCGGCCACCTGGCCAACGCGCGCCGCGCGTGTTCGCGGCCCTGTTCGATGATCTCGCGCGCACGGTAGAACTCGTACGCGGTGCTGACGTTGCGCGGCAATTCGATCAGCAGGTCGGGCTGGTGCACGGCCAGTTTCAGTTGCGCCAGATTGTGCTGCATGAGATCGATCGCCTCGGTCATCGTTTCCAGCCAGCTGCGCGCGCGTTCGGTTTCCTGTTCGTGCCGATGGCGGCCGATCAGCGCCGCCAGTTTGTGGCGCAATCCTTGCCGGGGCGACTCGGCGCTGGCTTCGCGTTGCGGCGCCAGCGCCTGCTCCGGGCCGTTGACGCCGACCGCGACGATGTAGTCGCTGCGGGCGCGCAACAACGGCGCCAGCGGCACCGGATTCATCAAACCGCCGTCCACCAACCGGCGGTCGTCGATCCGTTGCGGGCGAAACAGCGTCGGGATCGCGATCGAAGCGCGGATCGCGTCGAACAGGGGGCCGCGGGTCAGCCAGACCTCGCGCTGGCGGTCGATGTCGGTGGCCACCGCGGTGAATTCGATCGGCAGGGCCTCGATGTCGATCTCGCCGATCATGTCGCGCAGCAGCGCGACGATGCGTTCGCCCTTGATCAGGCCGCCGCGCGACAGCGACCAGTCCACCAGCCGCAGCACGTCGATCTTCTGCAGCGCGCACACCCAGTCGCGGTAGACATCCAGTTTGCCGGCCGCATGGATGCCGCCGATCAACGCGCCCATCGAACTTCCGGCGATCGCCACGATCTCGAAACCGGCGCGTTGCAACTCCTCGATCACGCCGATGTGCGCCAGCCCCTTGGCGCCGCCCGCCCCCAACGCCAGCGCGATGGTCGGCTTGCGCGATGCGCCGTCGGCGGTGCGGAGGGGAAACGGGTCCACGCGCCATCCTCGTCGTTTACGATGGAACCGCGGCTGAAACCGGACGGAGCCGCGGCGCGCAGGCTACGCGTAACCGTCCAGCGCAAGTTTCAGGAGGATCTTCATCTCCTCGCGCAGCGGCAGCGGCGCGATCACTTCCGCGTCCGGCCCGTACTTCATCACGTCCATCAGCAGTTCGCGCGAATTCGAATACGGCACGCGCAGCTCGTAGCGGCCGTCGGGCAGGAAATGTCCTTCCTGCTGCGAATGCCAGTGCTCGTCCGCCACCCAGCGCGCCGCGTGCGGCGAGAAACGCAGCGTCGCCCACGCTTTGGGCGCACCGGCGAAGATGCCGTAACTGGAGGCGAGCACCGAATCCAGTTCGGCGTTGTCGCGATCGGTCGCGGCCGTTTCCAGTTGTTCGGGCTCGAGGATGCGGTCCACCGCGAAGCTGCGCAACGCCTCGCGGTCGTGGTCCCAGGCATCCAGGTACCAGTTGTCGCGGTAATGCGTCAGCCGCTGCGGCGAAACCTCGCGCGTGGTGTCGGCATCGGTGGTGCGCGCGCGATAGCGGAATCGCAGCCGCCGGCGCGCCAGCACCGCGCCGGCGACCGTGCGGAACACGCGCTGGTCCAGCTTGCGCGATCCGTACGGGATCACGCGGATGCGTTCCACCGGCAACGGCGTGCCGTCGGCGTGTTCGGTCAACAGGCGCTCCATGCGCGCCTTGAACGGCGCCAGCGCGGGTGCCAGCACGCCGGGATCCGACCGTCCGATCAGTTCGTTCAACGCCATCAGCGCGGACAATTCCTCGCTGGTCAGCCACAGCCCCGGCAATTCGAAGCGATCGCCTTCCTCGCGGTCGTAGGCGAAACCGTGGCGATCGGGATCGCTCTCCACCGGTGCGCCCAGCGCGTCGCGCAGGAAGGCGACATCGCGATACAGCGTGGCGCGCGAGCAGCCCAGTTCATCCTTCAGGTGCTGCTGGGTGACCGGATGCCGCGCGGCCTTGAAGATGCGGTGCAGGGTGAGGATGCGCTCGTAACGGTCCATGGCGGGAACGCGGATGGCGAGGCGGAAAGCATGACCGGACGCCATCGCGGCGGCAAGTTTGCCTGCATGGGCTAGCATGCTGCCCTGCGAAAGCATTGGTCGTCATTCCGGAGCCGTTCGCATGGTTGCGAACGGAATCACGGAGCTCCCGGCCATGGATGGCGTCTTGTTGCGCCATGCGCGGTCTCGCCAGGAGCAGATTCCGGATCGCCGCTGCGCGGTGTCGGGAATGACCAGGAGAAGATCTGGATGCCTCACCGCAATCTGAAACTCAGCGAACCGACGGGTGACGAAGTCAAAACCACCACGTGCTACATGTGCGCGTGTCGGTGTGGGATAAGAGTGCACCTGAAGAACGGCCGCGTGCGCTACATCGACGGCAACCCGGAACATCCGGTCAATCGCGGCGTGATCTGCGCGAAGGGCTCGTCGGGGATCATGCAGCACTACTCGCCGGCGCGTTTGCGCAAGCCGTTGCTGCGCGTCGGCGAACGCGGCGCACGCGAGTTCCGCGAGATCGAATGGAGCGAGGCACTGGAACTTGCGACGAAGTGGCTGGGCGACATCCGCGCGCGCAATCCGGACGAACTGGCGTTCTTCACCGGGCGCGACCAGTCGCAGGCGCTGACCGGCTGGTGGGCACAGCAGTTCGGCACCATCAACTACGCCGCGCACGGCGGTTTCTGCTCGGTGAACATGGCCGCCGCCGGCATGTACACCTTCGGCGGTTCGTTCTGGGAATTCGGCGAACCGGACTGGGAGCGCACGAAATACCTGATGCTGTGGGGCGTGGCCGAAGACCACGATTCCAACCCGATCAAGCTGGGCCTCGGCAAGATGAAAACGCGCGGCGCCAAGATCGTGGTGGTGAATCCGGTTCGCAGCGGCTACGGCGCGATCGCCGACGAGTGGATCGGCATCCAACCGGGCACCGACGGCCTGCTGGCGGGTGCCTTGATCCGGGAACTGCTGATCCATGACCGCGTGGATTTCGAGTATCTGGTGCGTTACACCAACGCGCACCATCTGGTGATCCGCGATCCGGACGCAGCGGATGACGGATTGATTGCGCGCGATGCGGGCGGCAAGCCGCTGTGCGCGGTGCGCCAGCGACACCCTCCCCACCCCGACCCTTCCCTTGCAGGGAACGGAGCAGAAATCGTCGACGCAACGCAAGCCGGTATCGCGCCTCTGATCGCGGGCGAATACACGCTACCGGATGGTCGCAAGGCCGTGCCGGCGTTCCAGTTGATCGCCGGGCGTTTCCTCGACGACGGCTACGCGCCGGAAAACGTCGCCGGGCGTTGCGGCGTCGAGGCGGAAACCATCCGCCGCATCGCCGCGGAACTCGCGCGCACCGCGTTCGACGAGGCGATCGAGCTGCCGATCGCATGGACCGACACGCACGGCCGCGAGCACGCGTCGATGACCGGCCGCCCGGTTTCGATGCATGCGATGCGCGGGATCGCCGCGCACGCCAACGGCTTCCATACCTGCCGCACGATCCACGTCTTGCAGATGTTGCTCGGCGCGATCGACACGCCCGGCAGCTTCCGCTACCAGCCGCCGTATCCGAAGTCCGCTCCGCCCGCCAACAAACCGGCGCAATCGCGCAAGGCCGACGGTTCGCTCACCGGCAATCCGCTCGGCTATCCGCAATCGCCGGAGGATTTGCTGGTCGATGCGGAAGGCGGGCCGCGACGGATCGATCACGCCTTCTCGTGGGCGTACCCGCTGGCCGCGCACGGGATGTTGCAATCGGTGATCCGCAACGCGGTGGCGCGCGATCCCGCCAGGATCGACACGCTGTTCCTGTTCATGGCCAACATGGGCTGGAACTCGGCGATGGACACCGCGCGCACGCGCAAGCTGCTGTGCGAGCGCGATGCCAACGGCGACTACGCGATCCCGCGCATCATCTACGTCGACGCCTACGATTCCGAGACCGTGGCCTTCGCCGACCTGGTGCTGCCGGACACGACGTATCTCGAACGCCACGACTGCATCAGCCTGCTGGATCGGCCGATTTCGGACGCGGATGCGGCGGCGGACGCGATTCGCGTCCCCGTGACGCAGCCCGACCGCGACGTGCGCCCGTTCCAGGACGTGCTGCTGGAACTGGGCGCGCGCCTGAAGCTGCCGAACCTGGTCGACGAACAGGGCAACGCGAAATATCGCGACTATGCCGACTACATGGTGCGCCATGAACGCACGCCCGGCGTCGGCTTGCTGGCCGGCTGGCGCGGCACGGACGGTTCCGGCGAAGGCAGGGGCGCGCCGAATCCGGAGCAACTGCAACGCTATCGCGAGCACGGTTGCCATTGGGAAGCCCGCGTACCGCAACGCGGCGCGTTTTACCGGTTCGCGAACCGCGATTACCTGCAATGGGCGCAGGGAATGGGTTTCGTCGGCTCGGCCGAGCCGATCGTGATGCAGTTGTATGGCGAAACGCTGCAACGGTTTCGCCTTGCCGCCCGGGGACATGGCGCGGTGCAGCCGCCCGAGCGGGAACGCGCGCGGGTGGCGCGGTATTTCGATCCCATCCCGTTCTGGTACGGCGACACCGACCCCTCCCCATCCGAAGGGGAGGGCTACCGGCTTTCCGCCATCACCCAGCGCCCCATGTTCATGTACCACTCCTGGGGCTCGCAGAACCGCTGGCTGCGCCAGATCGCCACGCGCAATTATCTGTACGCGCACCCGGATACGCTGGCCGGATATGGCATCCGGGATGACGAATGGGCCTGGATCGCCTCGCCGCGCGGGCGCATCCGCGTGCAGGTGCGCGCGCACGCGGCCACCGTGCCCGGCACGTTGTGGACCTGGAACGCGATCGGCAAGCGGCGCGGCGCCTGGAAACTGGATCGCAAGGCCCCGGAATTCGTGGACGGCTTCCTGCTGAACGACCTGATCGGCGAACGCGACCCGCGCGGCGGCCACAGCAATGCCGACCCCGTCACCGGACAGGCGGCATGGTTCGACCTGCGGGTGCGGCTGGAACGCGACCCGCAGCCGAAGGTGCCGGGCCACCGGATCGAGTTGCGCGAACCGCGGCCGGCCCGCCAGAATGATCCAAACGCCGCTTGAGCCGGACCCGCGTGGATCGGGGAAAGGCCCTGCGCGCGCGATGTTCTGGCTGGGGATGACGGGGATATGAGCAAACACGGACGCTCGCGCCGGGCGCATGGCGCGGGAGGGGCGGAATGACCTGGCAGGCATGGGCCACCGCCATCATCATCGTGTTCACGATGGGGCTGTTCGCCAGCGAGAAGGTGCGCGTCGATGTGGTCGCGCTGATCTCGCTCGGACTGCTGATGGTGCTGCACATCGTCACGCCGGAGGAGGCGCTCTCCGGGTTCAGCAACGAGGCCACGGTCACCGTGGCCGCGATGTTCGCGCTGTCGATGGGCGTGGAGCGTTCCGGCGGGCTGGAGCCGATCATCCGCCTGCTGTCGCGCATCAAGAAACCCTGGCTGCTGACGCTGGGCGTGATGCTGGCGATCGCCCCGCTCGGCGCATTCATCAAGAACGTCGCATTGGTGGCCACCTTCGTGCCGCTGGCGCTGCGGGTCTGCGCCCGCACCAACACCTCGCCCGCGCGCGTGCTGATGCCGATGGCCTATGCCGCGCAGATGGGCGGCGTGTGCACGCTGATCGGCACGTCGTCGAACCTGCTCACCGACTCGCTGGCGCAGAAACACGGTCTGCCGCCGCTGGGGGTGTTCGAGTTCACCAAGCTCGGCGTGCCCCTTGCCATCGCCGGCATCATCTACCTGATGGTGATCGGCCGCTGGCTGCTGCCCCGCCATATCGACGCGGAAGCGCCGGAAGTGATGCAGGTGGGTAAGTACGTCACCGAATTGAAGGTGATGTCCGATTCCCCGCTGGTCGGGCAGACCATCGCCGAAGCCAAGCTCGGCGAGAAACACGGCGTCTATCCGCTCGAGCTGCTGCGCGGCGAGGAACACATGTGGTCGCCGCGAACGCAGAAACTTCAGGTCGGCGACGTGCTGCTGATGCGCGGAGACTGGGAACAGCTCGAGGAATTCCGCGAACAGAACCACCTCGAGATCGACCCCGAGTTCAAGCACAGTCCGGACGACGGCAAGGCGCGCGTGCTGCTGGAAATCATGGTGACCCCGGCCAGCCCGATGGAAGGCCGCACCCTGCCGGACATCGACCTGCGCTCTCGCTATGACGGGACCGTACTGGCGATCCACCGCCGCGGCCGCGTGCTGCGCGAGAAAATGAGCCGGATCGCGCTGGAAACCGGCGACGTGCTGCTGCTGTTGCTGCCGGACACCATGACGTCCAGGGTGCGCGCGGACGACCGCTTCATCGTGCTCAACGAACGTTCCGACATGCGCCGGCCGCGCCACAAGGCGGTGGTGGCCGTGGCCATCATGCTGGCGGTGATCGTCGTGTCGGGCCTGCGCTGGCTGCCGATCCCGATCGCGGCGATCTGCGGCGCGGTGGCGATGGCGCTGACCCGCTGCTTCGGCCGCAAGGACGTGTACGAATCCATGGACTGGAAGATCATCATCCTGCTCGGCGCGATCCTGCCGCTGGGCATCGCCATCGAGAAGACCGGCCTGTCGAAGATCGTTGTGGAAGGCGGCATGGGCCTGGTGGGCGCGCACGGCCCGCTCGCCGGGTTGCTGATGGTGTACCTGCTGACCGCGCTGTTGACCGAACTGATGGGCCACAATCCGTCGGTGGTGCTGATGATCGGCATCGCGATCAGCGTGGCGCACGTCATGCACGTGGACCCGCATCCGTTCGTGGTGGCGGTGGCGTTCGCCGCGGCGACCTCGTTCGCCACGCCGGTCGGATATCCGACCAACACCATGGTGTATTACGCCGGCGGTTACCGCTTCACCGACTTCATGAAGGTGGGCATACCGCTGATTGCGTTGTTCTGCGCGCTGTCGATGTACCTGATCCCGAAGTTCTGGCCGTTCTGATGTCTTGTTGGCTGCACCAGAAATTACATTGGTGCTTTTCATTCCGGCGAAAGCCGGAATCCAGTGGCGGCCACGTCGCTAGAAAGCCCGGTTCCGCTCGCTGCCGCGCGCGTGCGACTTTAGTTTCGGCAAAAGTCGCCAAAACCATTTGCGCTGGACACGATGGTCTCGCCGACACCGTGTCGGCCCGACTGCCCTTGCTGCTTGCCTCGCGCGCGCCGGCGCGAACTCGCGCTTGGGCGACTCCGCATCCAGCTCGTCGCCCAAGTCCGGGGCAGTCCATCCCTGGACTGCCCGCTCGCCGGCGCAAGATGCGATTCAACGCATCTCGCGAAAGCTCCGACTCGCCCATGCGCTCAAACAGTCGCGCCTTGCTCGCGCGCTCGGCCGCGTCGCTGTGGCATCGCGTACAGCGCGTGAAAGCTCGCCCGCCGACGGCCATCCCCGGCCTGCAATACTGTTAGTCCCATCTTCTTTCTACCAGCAGCATGACTGCGCTCCCTCCGCCGCAAAAAAAGAAACTCGGGTTGGTGATCGACCTCGACATCTGCGTCGGTTGCCACGCCTGCGCGGTGGCATGCAAGGAATGGAACGACGGCGGCCAATTCGGCGCGTTGCCGGACAGCGACCCCTACGGCGCCGAACCCCATGGCGTGTGGTTCAACCGCGTGCATACGTACGAAGTGGAACCGGGAGGCGGGAGGAGTGATGCGGGAGGAGAAAGGCGCTCCGATCTGGAAAACACGCCTCCCTCCTCCCCCCTGCCGCCTCCCGTGCAAATGGTGCACTTCCCGCGTTCGTGCCTGCACTGCGAGACGCCGGCGTGCGTGACGGTGTGTCCGACCGGCGCCAGCTACAAGCGCGCGGAAGACGGCATCGTGCTGGTGGACGAGGACAAGTGCATCGGTTGCCAGCTGTGCGCGTGGGCTTGTCCGTACGGCGCGCGCGAGATCTCGCTGGATGTCCCGCGCAAGGATCCGTCCCCCCGGCCGGACAAGCGCGGTACGATGCAGAAATGCACGCTGTGCGTGGATCGCATCTACAACGAGACGCTGGACGAAGCCGACCGCCAGCCGGCCTGCGTGCTGGCTTGTCCCACGCGTGCGCGGCACTTCGGCGACCTGGGCGATCCGGATTCGAAAGTCTCGCAGCTGGTGCGCGCGCGCGAAGGCTATGCGCTGATGCCGGA
>JAFEEJ010000164.1 GCA_018241145.1 Pseudomonadota bacterium
AAAGCAAAGGGGCCCAGCGGGCCCCTTCCGGCAACAACCAATTCCGGTACGACGGCAAAAGCGATACCGTCGCGAGCCCAGCGCAACAAGGAATCCACGAGGAGCTTCCTGTCGGAGAGCTGGTAGCGGGGGCAGGATTTGAACCTGCGACCTTCGGGTTATGAGCCCGACGAGCTGCCAGACTGCTCCACCCCGCATCAATCAGACAGACCAGTGTAGCGGCAGGATGAGGGTTTTGCAAGATCGCGTTGCGCGCCGACGCACGATTAGTCCCATCTCCCGCTAGCGGGAGACTTCTTGCTCGTCATTCCGGCGCAGGCCGGAATCCAGTGGCTTTATCGCTCGTAGCCGCGCTGTCGCGCACCAGGTTTTGACGTCCCTGTCTTTTTCCGCTCGCCTCCAAGTCGAGCGGGCTACTTTTGTTTCGGCAAAAGTAGCCAAAACCATTGCGCCGGCATGACGGTCGAGCCAACGTCCGGTTGGCTCGACTTCCCTGCGCTTCTCGCCGGGCGCGCGCCAGCGCGAACTCGCACGTCCCTGTGCTCGAACAATCGCGCCTTTCCCGCGCGCCCGGCGGTAATGCTCGGCGCCATGCAGCGATGGGTATGCGCAATTAAACCCGCTTGCCCCAGTACCCAGGTCGCCTGCGGTGATGGGCAACGGCAAGTATTTGCACCTCGCCATTGAATTCGCGGAATACGATCCTGAAAGGAAACCCGTCGAGTGCGGCGGTGCGGATGAGTGGCGGACTCGCGAGTGGATAGCGAAGTGGCGTTTTGCAAACTCGCGCGACTGTCTGCTTGAATGCATCGTGATAGCGCTGGCCCAGACCGTTGCGGCGGGATTCGTACCAGGCGGCTTGCTCTTCGTGCTCCAACGCTGCTTCTGGATGGAGCCGATAGGGCATTACAGGCGGTCGCGGATGCGACGATCGAGTTCGTCGCCGGAAACAAGTTCCACGCTGCCTTCGTCGATTTCTCGAGCGCGACGCTCGGCCTCGGTGAGCCAGAGTTGTTCGACTTCCGAATCGGAAAGCTCGTCCAGGCTCTCCAACAGGCGCTGAGCCAGCCTGGCTCTCTCCTGCACGGGCAGATGCAGCGCTTCTTGTTCGAGGGCATCCGGATTCATGAACACGATTCTACACCCGGAAAATGCAGCGACGGATCAACCCGCGAACGCGCGCTCGCACCACGTCAACAGCGGCCCCGAGGCGAAGCCCAGCGCCAGCAGCGCCAGCGCGTTGGCGGAAAGCACCCAGCGCAGGGAAATGTCCTGCTTGGGTTGCAGCGGCGGCACGCCTTCCTGCGGCGCGTCGAAGTACATCACCTTGACCACGCGCAGGTAGTAGAACAGGCCGATGATGGAGAACACGATCGCGACGATCGCCAGCCACAGCATGTGCGCGTCGATCGCGGCCTTCAGCACCAGCACTTTGGCGAAGAACCCGAACAGCGGCGGCACGCCGGCCAGCGAGAACATCGCCAGCGCCATCATCCCGGCGAACCATGGCGAGCGGCGGTTGAGTCCCTTCAGGTCGTCGATCCTCTCGCACTCGAAACCCGCGCGCGCCAGCGCGAGGATGATGCCGAACGCCGCGGTGGACATCAGCGCGTAGCACACCGCGTAGTACATCGCCGCGGAATAGCCGCCGGGCGAAGCGCCTGCAAGGCCGAGCAGCAGGAAACCCATGTGCGAGATGGTCGAATAGCCGAGCATGCGTTTCAGGTTGGTCTGCGCGATCGCGGCGACGTTGCCGATCGCCATCGACAGCACGGCCAGCACGGCCAGCATCATCTGCCAGTCGCCGGCCCAGCTGCCCATGCCGGATTCCAGCAGCCGCCACGCCATGCCGAAGGCGGCGAGCTTGGGAGCGGAACTGATGAACGCGACGATCGGCGTGGGTGCGCCTTCGTACACGTCCGGGATCCACATGTGGAACGGCGCGGCGCCGAACTTGAAGCCGATGCCGACGACCAGGAACACCAGGCCGAAGCGCAGCAGGTCCGTATGCGCGGTGGTCGCGGCCGCGCGGCGGATCGCATCCAGCGACAGGTGGCCGGTCGCGCCGTAGATCATGGACATGCCGTACAGCAACAGTCCGGATGCCAGCGCGCTCAGCACGAAATACTTGATCGCCGCTTCCGACGACAGCCGCGAGTCGCGGTTCATCGCGATCAGCGCATACGCGGCGAGGCTGTACAGTTCCAGCCCGAGGTACAGCGACACCAGGTTGCCGGCGGAAACCAGCAGCATCAGCCCGAGCACCGCGAAGATCATCAGCGTGTAGAACTCGCCGATCAGCAGATTCCGGTCGCGCAGGTACGGCCGCGACAGCAGGAACACGATCGCGGTGGCGCCGAGCATGAACACCTTGAGGATTTCCGCCATGCGGTCGCGCACGAACATGCCGTCGAAGGCGGTCGCGGTGCCGCCCGGCTGACCGAAGGTCACGAGGTAAATCGCCACGACCAGCACCAGTACCGCCATCCAGTGGGTGGCGCCGCGTTGCTCGTCGCGCAGGAATGCGTCCACCAGCAACAGCAGGCACGCCGCGCCGGCGAGGTAGAGCTCCGGCAGCATCACCAACAGGTAGTTCATCGAGAACATAAAAGCCCTATCGAGTCGCGATCGTCCGGATCGCCGGGATCAAGCAGCGGATTTCCGTATCCGCAAGCGGGTTTCGCGATCTTCCATGCGCAACGCAATCACAACTTCGTGGCCGTGATCTGGCTGACCAGGTGCGCCACCGACGCATCCATCAGATGGGTCAGCGGCCACGGCCACACGCCGACGACCAGCACCGCCGCGGCGAACGCGCCCAGCACGAAGGTCTCGCGCGCGTTGATGTCCGGCATCGCGCGCACGGCATCGCTTTCCACGGCGCCGAAGATCACGCGTTTCACCAGCCACAGCGTGTAGCCCGCGCCGATGATCAGCGTGAACGCGGCGGCCAGCGACACCCACGGGTTGGCCTTGAAGCTCGCCAGGATCACCATGAACTCGCCGACGAACCCGCTGGTGCCCGGCAGGCCGCAATTGGCCATCGCGAACAGCACCATGAAGGCGGCGAACCACGGCATCGTTCTGGCCAGCCCGCCGTAATCCTTGATCATGCGCGTGTGCAGGCGGTCGTACATCACGCCGATGCAGGTGAACATCGCGCCTGAAACGAAGCCGTGCGAAATCATCTGCACCATCGCGCCCTGCGCGCCGAGCTGCGCGGTCTGCGCATCGTGCAGGTCGCGCACCAGCATGAACACGATGAACAGGCCGAGCGTGACGAAGCCCATGTGCGCGATCGACGAATACGCGATCAGCTTCTTCATGTCTTCCTGCACCAGCGCCACGTAGCCGATGTAGATGATCGCGATCAGGCTCAATGCGATCACCAGCCACGCGAACTGCTGCGAGGCGTCCGGCACGATCGGCAGGGAAAACCGCACGAAACCGTAGGTGCCGACTTTCAGCATGATCGCCGCCAGGATCACCGAACCGCCGGTCGGCGCCTCCACGTGCGCGTCCGGCAACCAGGTATGCACCGGCACCATCGGCACCTTCACCGCGAAGGCGATCAGGAACGCGAGGAACAACCAGAGCTGTTCGGTCGAAGAAAGCGGCAGCGACCACAGCGTCGCGAGGTCGAACGTGCCGGCCTTCAGGTACAGGTAGATCAGCGCGACCAGCATGAAGATAGCGCCGAAGAAGGTGAAGATGAAGAACTTCAGCGTCGCATAGATGCGCCGCGGGCCGCCCCAGATGCCGATGATGATGAACATCGGGATCAGCATGGCCTCGAAGAACACGTAGAACAGCAACGCGTCCATCGCGCAGAACACGCCGATCATCAGGCCTTCCAGCACCAGCATCGCGGCCATGTACTGGTGCACCTTGTCCCGGATCACTTCCCACGCGCCCACGATCACCAGCACGGTGGTGAATGCGGTCAGCAGGATCAGCGCGACCGAAATGCCGTCCGCGCCCAGCTTGTAGCTGGAATGGATGCCCGGCAGCCATGCGTGCAACTCGCCGTACTGCATCGCGCCCGTGCCGAAATCGAAACCCGGCAGCAGCAATACGCCGACCGCCAGCACGATCAGCGAAACCAGCAGCGACAGCCAGCGCGCGGCGCGCGGCCGCGCGTTGCCGCAGGCCAGCACCAGCACGGCGCCGACGACCGGGGTCCAGATCAGCAGGCTGAGCAATGGCCAGGCGCTCATGCGATCCCCTTGTGGTGCGGTGCGTGCATCAGTGCATTCCCCAATACCAGAATCCGCCCAGCAGCAGGATCAGGCCGACGATCATCGCGAAGGCGTAGTGATACAGGTAACCCGATTGCAGGCGGCGCACGGCCTGCGCGCTGCGCGCCACGAACTCGGCCGAGCCATCCACCATCACGCCGTCCAGCAGCGCGCCGTCGCCGCCCTTCCAGAACGCGCGGCCCATCTTCACGCCGCCGCGCGCGAACAGGTTGTAGTACAGCTCGTCGAACCAGTATTTGCGCACCAGCACGCGATAGATCGGCAGGAACATCCGCTCGGCTTTGTCGGCAACTTTCGGATTAAATTGATAGATATAAGTCGCAACGAGGAAACCCGCCAGCGCGATCCAGAACGGCGGGCTCAGGAAGCCGTGCGCGAACATCGCCAGCGGCCCGTGGAACTCATGCGCCAGTTCCGCCAGCACGTCGTTGCCGGGAGCCACCTGGATCGACGAACCGAACCAGCCGCCGTACAGCATCGGGCCGATCGTCGGCCAGCCGACGATCACGGAAGGAATCGCCAGCAGGATCAGTGGCACGGTGATCACCCACGGCGATTCGTGCGGCGCGTGCTGCAGCACGCCCGGATGCGAGGCGTGGCCGTCGTGCGAATGCCCGTGGTCGTGCGGATCGACCGTGAAGCGTTCCTTGCCGTGGAAGGTCAGGTACAGCAGCCGGAAACTGTACAGCGCGGTGACGAACACGCCCGCCAGCACGCAGATGTACGCGTACCAATGCCCGGTGCGGTGCGATTCGCCGATCGCCTCGATGATCGCGTCCTTCGAGAAGAAGCCGGCGAAACCGGGCGCGCCGGCCAGCGCCAGCGAACCGATCCACATCGTGAGGTAGGTGATCGGCATGTACTTGCGCAGGCCGCCCATGCGGCGCATGTCCTGCTCGTGGTGCATCGCCACGATCACCGAACCCGCGCCGAGGAACAAGAGAGCTTTGAAAAATGCGTGCGTCATCAAATGATAGACGCCGGCGGCATACGCCGATGCGCCCAGCGCCGCGCACATGTAGCCGAGCTGCGACAGCGTGGAATACGCGATCACGCGCTTGATGTCGTTCTGCACGATGCCGATCAGGCCGGTGAAGAACGCGGTGGTCGCGCCGACGATCAGCACCAGCGACAGCGCGGCCTCCGAATGCTCGAACAGCGGCGACATGCGCGCGACCATGAAGATGCCGGCGGTCACCATCGTGGCCGCGTGGATCAGCGCCGACACCGGCGTCGGCCCCGCCATGGCGTCCGGGAGCCAGACGTGCAGCGGGATCTGCGCCGACTCGC
>JAFEEJ010000165.1 GCA_018241145.1 Pseudomonadota bacterium
ATGACGCACTCCCCTTTGTGTGGAACGACGAAACAGGTGTATGCACGCAATAACTCGCCGCGCTGCGGCGAACGCCCGTACGAAAACGACAGGTAGACCACAAGATGCTACTCTCGTTGAGGTTGCAGCGTGTTATGGGGGCGGTGCACGAACTGGCCAGAGCGCGGGCGCGAATGGCGTGATCGTCATCACTTATTACGCGCCCGTCTAGGGCACCTTGACCACTTTTCACGATTGCGTCGTTTTGTGGCTGACGTTGGTTCGGTATTTCGACGCAGGTCAGGTAAAGCCACTACCGCTCTCTCGTCAATTCCCCAGCATCTCCCGCAAAAACGGTATCGTGATCCTGCGCTGGGCGGCCAGCGCGGCGTGATCGAGCTTCTCGAACAGTTCCATCAGCGCGGCGAGGTCGCGCGGCTGGCGCGTGAACAGCCAATCCAGCACGTTGTCTTCGATTTCCAGTCCGCGCTGTTGCGCGCGCCGGCGCAGGACTTCGCGGCGCCCGGCTTCGTCGAGCGGCTGCAAGGCGTATTGCGTGCAGGCCGACAGGCGCGAAACCAGATCGGGCAATTGCAGGCCGAGTTGCGCGGGCGCGGCATCCGCTGCAAACAACAGCATTGCATGTGACTCGCGCGCGCGGTTGTAGAGATCGAACAGCGCGCGTTCGGCATCGAGATCACCGGCGACCGCCTGCACGTCGTCTACGCCCAACAACTCGCGGCGTTCCGCGCCGAAGCTGGCGATCGCTTCCGCGCACGATCCGGAAAGCGACGCCAGCGGCAGGTAACGCGCGTTGCGGCCTTCTTCGAGCACGAGACGGCACGCGCCGATCAGCAGGTGGGTCTTGCCGCTGCCGTGCACGCCGTGCAGGTACAGCCACGCATCGCTGCGCGCTTCCGCACTCGCGCGCACCGCAGCCAGCGCGTGCGCATCCGCGCCGGCGATGAATGCATCGAGGCGCTGGTGCGAACGCCAGCGCAAGCCCAACGGCAACTGGCGCGCGTTCATGCCGGGAAGATTTCCGTTCTCGTCGAGCGTAGCGGGCGAGGTCGAAATGCCCTTCGACTGCGCGCCTGCGGCGCTGCCCTCAGAGCCTGCCCCGGACTTGATCCGGAGGCGAACGGCTTTTTATTCATCGGGCGCACGATCGTCACGCGGCGTGTCTTCCGGCTGCTCTTCCGGTACCGGTTCCAGTTCCAGCGCCGGCGCGATCACCGGCGCGTGTTCGGCGGCGGATGCCGCGCGCGCGTCGTACAGCGCGCTGGCGGTGTAGCGCTCGTATGCATAACGCAGCAGCACCGTCAGCACGGAGGCCATCGGCAGCGCCAGCAGTACGCCGATGAAACCGAACAGCTGGCCGAAGGCCATGATCGCGAAAATCACCGCCACAGGATGCAGGCCGATCTTGCCGCCGACCAGGCGCGGCACCAGCACGTAGCCTTCCAGCACCTGGCCGATGCCGAACACCGCCAGCACCATCAGCAGGTGCGGCCAGTCGTGGTATTGCACCAATGCTGCGATCACGCTGGCGAGCAGGCCGGTGATGAAGCCGAGATACGGCACGAAGCTGACCAGGCCCGCGATCATGCCGATCAGCGGGCCGACATCCAGCCCGATCGCCCACAGCGCGACCGCGTAATACACGGCCAGCGCGATCATCACCAGCAGTTGTCCGCGCACGAACGCACCGAGCACCGCGTCGGATTCGCGCACCAGCCGCGCCACCGTCGGCTCGATCGTGCGCGGCAGCAATTCGTCGATCTTCGCGACGAACAGGTGCCAGTCGCGCAGCAGGTAGAACGTGACCACCGGGATCAGCACCAGCGAAGCGGCCCAGCCGATCAGGGTGAGCCCCGAGCGCGTGGCATAACCGATCGCCGCGGCCGCGACGTTGCCGATCGTGCCGATGTGCGCGCGCACGTTGCCCATGATCTGTTCGAAATCGAAGGCGTCGGCGGGCAGGTGCAGCCGCTGCTGCAGCCACGGCAGCAGGTGCGTCTTCACCCACGCGGCGTAGACCGGCATGGCGCCGATCAGGCGCACCACCTGGCGTTCGATCAGCGGCACCAGCAGCACCAGCGAACCGACCAGCACCAGCACCATCACCAGGAACACGATGCTGGTGGCGACGGTGCGGTTGCAGTGCAGCCGCTGCAGGCGGTTGGCCAGCGGGTCGCCCAGATAGGCCAGCATCGCCGCGATCACGAACGGCGTCAGCACCGGCGCGAGCAGCCACAGCAAGAAGCCGACCGCGAGCACGATGAAAAGCCATTGCCAGCGCTGCACGACCGCGTTGGTGGTCATGGATTCCTCCCGTCATGCAGGCGTCTGCGCGCACGCAGGCTCCAGCGCACGATGTAATCCACGCCGCTGACGATCGTCAATGCCGCAACGATCCAGTCGCAGAACGGCGGGGGTTCGTGCCAGCCGAAGTGCGCGGCGCCCAATACCAGCAGCACGAACAGGATCTGCGCCAGCGTGGTGGCCTTCGACCACAGGCTGGGCTGCGCCTCGAACCTGCCGATGAACGCGCGGTAGGACAGCGCTCCCGCCACGATCACGACATCGCGCCCCAGCACCAGCAAGGCCAGCGCCAGCGGAACCCGGCCGATGTGCGCCAGCGCCAGGTAGGTGGCGACCAGCATCAGCTTGTCGGCCGCCGCGTCGAGCAACCCGCCGAGGCGGCTGCGCCAGCCGTAGCGGCGCGCGAGGAATCCGTCCACGCCGTCGGACAATCCCGCGATCGCGGCGATCAGCAGCGCGGCGCCGAAGCGGTGTTGCAGCACCGCGACCACCAGCGGCGCGACCAGCAGGATGCGCACGCAGGTGATCGCGTTCGGCAGGTGTCGCAGCGGGGTCGCGGAAGCGTTGCGGGTCACGAGTGCGGCGACCTTCGCATCGTCGTCAATGCGTCCAGTGCAGCGATGCGTCCGCACCCTGGTGCGCCGGCGCGGTCTGGAAGTGCCCGCCGGAATCCAGTGCGTTCAATACGTCCGGCAACGGCGCATCCCAGGACAGGGACAGCAGCACGCCATCGCCCTGCGCGGCCACCGGCGTCACGTCGTGCAGCTGGTCGGACTGTTGCAGGCTGGCGAGCATCGTCGCGAAATCCCCGGCGTTGTCGATGCCTTCCACCCACCACGTGCCGTTGCCGCCCACCGCGGCCGGCGCGGCGCTGGTGCCGGCGGATGCGGGCCCGCCGGCGGCGACGGCCGGCTTGCCCCCCAACTGTTGCACGAGGCGCTGGAGCGAACCGGGATCGAAATCCACCTGCAATTGCAGGCCGTTGCCGCCGGCCGCGCGCTGGTACCGGTAGTTGCGCACGTAACCCGTCGCCTGCGCCAATGCATCGTTTCCCGGCGTGATGCCCGGCGCGAGGCCGGCCAGCACCTGGGTCAACGCGGCCACGATCGCCTTGTCGCGCGAGGCATCCGAGGTGTCGGCGACCGGCACCGTGGCCGAGTAGCCGCCGGCCGAAGGCGCGGCATCGTCGGCGCGCACGTGGATCGCAAACAGCAGCGAAAACGCAAGCAGGGCTGCGGCGAGGAATCGCGTCATGGTCAGGTCCGTCCCTTGCACCGCGACCAGTCTGCCCAATCGGAACGGCCGCGTCTATCATTGGCCGCTTCGCCGAGGCGCGCGCAGGTTTTTCGATGTCCGACAAGCAACCGCTCACCTATCGCGCAGCCGGCGTGGACATCGACGCCGGCAACGCCGTGGTCGAGCGCATCAAGCCGCTGGTGAAGCGCAGTTTCCGTCCGGAAGTCATGGGCGGGCTGGGCGGTTTCGGCGCGCTGTTCGACCTCTCGGGCAAGTACCGCGAGCCGGTGCTGGTGTCGGGCACCGACGGCGTGGGCACCAAGCTGAAACTGGCGCAACAGTTGAATCGCCACGACACGATCGGCATCGACCTGGTCGGCATGTGCGTCAACGACGTGCTGGTGCAGGGCGCGGAACCGCTGTTCTTCCTCGACTACTTCGCCACCGGCAAGCTGGATGTCGATACGACCGTCGCGGTGGTCGGCGGCATCGCGCGCGGCTGCGAGCTGGCCGGCTGCGCGCTGGTCGGCGGCGAGACCGCCGAAATGCCGGACATGTATCCGGCCGGTGAATACGACCTCGCGGGATTCTGCGTCGGCGCGGTGGAGAAATCCGGATTGATCGATGGCTCGAAGATCCGCGCGGGCGACGCGATCCTGGGCGTGGCGTCCAGCGGACCGCATTCGAACGGCTATTCGCTGATCCGCAGGATCGTCGAACGCGCGGGTTCGCCTTTCGGCCTCGATATCGGCGGCGTGAATCTCGCCGATGCACTGATGGCGCCGACGGTCATCTACGTCAAGCCGATGCTCGAATTGCCGCGCAAGGTCGACGTGCACGGCATGGCGCACGTCACCGGCGGCGGCCTGACCGAGAACATCATCCGCGTGGTGCCGGACGGCCTCGGCATCGCGCTCGACAGCGCGGCGTGGAAGTTGCCGCCGGTGTTCGACTGGCTGCAACGCGAAGGCAACGTGCGCGACGACGAGATGTGGCGCACGTTCAATTGCGGGATCGGCTTCACCGTGATCCTTGCGCGCGATGACGTGGAGGCGGCGAGCGCAGTGCTGGCGGAGCATGGACTCGCTTCGCGGGTAATCGGGGAAGTGGTCGCGGCCCGCGGGGATGCGCGCGTGCGCATCGCATGAACGAGCGAGGCACAAGGCACGCAAGAATGTCGTCATTCCGGGGCCGCCGCAATTTCATCGCGGCGGAACCCGGAATCTACTTTCCATGCGTTTCGAAATGAGCAGATTCCGGATCGTCGCTACGCGACGTCCGGAATGACGACGACCTTTTCGCACACGGCCAATAACGAGCCCATGTCCCTCCCCATCGCCGTCCTCGCCTCCGGCCGCGGCAGCAATCTGGCCGCGCTGATCGACGCACACGAAGCCGGAAAGCTGCCGGTCGACATCGTCTTAGTGGCAAGCGACAAGGCCGAGGCACCCGCGCTGCGCAGCGCCGAAGCGCATGACATTCCGACACTCGCGCTTGATCCAAAAAGTTTCGCAAACCGGCGTGAGTTCGACTTCACATTGTTCGAGTACATCTACCACAGTGGCGCACAACTGGTAGTGCTGGCCGGCTTCATGCGAATACTTGATGCCCAGGCTATCCAGGCATGGCAAGGCCGCATCATCAACATCCATCCATCGCTCCTGCCGAAATACCGCGGCCTGCACACGCACCGACGCGCGCTCGCCGCGGGCGATGCCGAACACGGCGCCAGCGTGCACTTCGTCACCGCGGAACTGGACGGCGGCCCGGTGATCGCCCAGACGCGCATACCGATCCATTCCGGCGACGACGAGGAAACGCTCGCGGCGCGCCTGCTGGCACAGGAACACCGCCTGCTCGTCGCCTGCGTGGACGCCATCGCGCGCGGACGCGTGGCATTGCGCGATGGCGTGGTGCATTGCGACGGCGAAACGCTGCGCGAGCCCTTGCGCCTCGTCAACGGAACGCTTACCTGAAACGCGCGGCACGGGCCTCCTGTCCACGGAGGGCGGCTTCGGCCGCTTTCACGCGCAAGGGCGCGCAACCATGCTGAGGCTGGGTTCAGCGATGCCGGGGCACAGTCGCTGCGCACGTGTCGCACGCCACCGGAATGATCATGAAACCGCTTCGCCTGCTGCTTGCCGTTGCATTGTCGTGGTTCACGGGCGCCGCGCTCGCCGCACCGCTGCCCGCCTTCAGCGCGCGCTACCAGTTGCTGAAGGACGGCTCGCCGATCGGCGAAGCGACGATGACGTTGTCTCCGGCCAGCGGCGACACCTGGACCTTCACCACCCGCAGCCAGGGCACCGAAGGCCTGGCCGCGTTGATGAGCGCCAACATTCAGGAGACTTCCACGTTCCGCTGGAAAAGCGACCTGCCCGAAGGCCTGAGCTACGACTATTCGATGGATTCGGCGATCAAGCAGAAGCAACGCCACGTGCGTTTCGACTGGTCGAACAACACCATCAGCGTGGATGACAAGGGCCAGCACCAGTTCGCCGCGCAACCCGGCGCGATCGAACGCCACACCGTCGTGCTCGCGCTCGCGTCCGGCCTGCGCGACGGCAAGCGCGGGTTCGACCTGCCGGTCGCGGTGCGCGACCACATCGAGATGCAGCACTATGCCGCGCAGGGCAGGCAACGCATCCAGGTCCCCGCAGGAGAGTTCGACGCGGTGCACGTCGCGCGCACCGGGGGCAACGGATTCGAGGCGTGGTTCGCGCCGGACAAGTTTCCGGTGCCGGTGCAGGTCGAGCAGAACGACGGCGGCGAATTGATGATGAAGCTGGAGGGTTACGAAGCGCGGTAACTCTTGAGTCGTCATTCCGGGGCTGCGACGGACGAAGTCCGGCGCAGAACCCGGAATCTGCTCTCTGACTCCGAACCGGGAAAGCAGATTCCGGGTTCCGTTCGCGAACCGCGAACGGCCCCGGAATGACGATGTTGTTCTGCTGTTCGAGCCCCCGAGTCGCGAATCATGGCTCTCAACCCGGCAATCTCCTGATCTTCGCTCCCAGCGCGCCGAGTTTTTCCTCGATGCATTCGTAACCGCGGTCGATGTGGTAGATGCGGTCGACCGTGGTATCGCCATCGGCGACCAGCCCCGCCAGCACCAGCGACGCGGAAGCGCGCAGGTCGGTGGCCATCAGCGGCGCGCCGGACATGCCCCCCACGCCGCGGATCACCGCGGTGTTGCCTTCCAGCCGGATGTCCGCGCCGAGCCGCTGCAATTCCTGCACGTGCATGAAACGGTTTTCGAAAACCGTCTCGGTGATGACGCCGGTGCCCTCGGCGACGCAATTGAGCGCGGTGAATTGCGCCTGCATGTCGGTGGGGAACGCCGGATACGGCGCGGTGATCACGTCCACCGCCCTGGGCCGGTGGCCGCGCATGTCCAGTTCGATGGATTCGCCGTTGGCGTTGATGTGCGCACCGGCTTCTTCGAGCTTGGCGAGCACCGCCTCCAGCGTGCCCGGCCGCGCGCGCTTGGCCAGCACGCGCCCTCCGGTGATCGCACCCGCGACCAGGAACGTGCCGGTTTCGATGCGATCGGGCAGCACTTCGTAATCGGCGCCGTGCAGGCGCTCGACGCCTTCGATGGTCATGGTCGCGGTGCCGGCGCCGTCGATCTTCGCGCCCATCGCGATCAGGCAATGGGCCAGATCCACCACTTCCGGTTCCTGCGCGGCGTTCTCGATCACCGTGGTTCCCGATGCCAGCGTGGCGGCCATCATGATGTTCTCGGTGCCGGTGACGGTGACGACGTCCATCGCGATGCGCGCGCCTTTCAGGCGCTTCGCGCGCGCCTTGATGTAGCCGTTCTCGACCGCGATGTCCGCACCCAGCGCCTGCAGGCCCTTGATGTGCTGGTCGACCGGCCGCGAACCGATCGCGCAACCGCCGGGCAGCGAGACTTCCGCCTGACCGTAACGCGCCACCAGCGGTCCCAGCACCACGATCGAGGCGCGCATCGTCTTCACCAGCTCGTACGGCGCGAAAAAGCGCTCGGTGCTGCGCGGATCGACGTGGATCTTCATGCGTTCGTCCACCACCAGCTGCGCGCCCATCTGGCCGAGCAGTTCCATGGTGGTGGTGACGTCGTGCAGGTGCGGCACGTTGCCGATCGTCACCGGCTCGTCGGCGAGCAGGCACGCGGCGAGGATCGGCAGCACCGCGTTCTTGGCGCCGGAGATCCAGACTTCGCCGTTGAGGGGGGTGCCGCCGGAGATGACGATCTTGGCCATTGCCTCACAATCGGGATTGGGGATGGGTGGTGGGGGCGCAGAAATCGAAGGCAGCAGCAAGTTTGACAAATCTCGGCGACATGGGTGGCGAAGTCATGCTCTGGCGCAGGCGCCAAACAGCGCGCCCCCCGCTACCCGCCCCCATTCCCCGCTTCTTCCGGCGTCACCGTTTTCAGCGCGAGCGCGTGGATTTCCCCGCCCATGCGGTCCCCCAGCGTGGCGTACACCATGCGATGCCGCGCCAGCGTGGGCTGGCCGGCGAACGCCGCCGATGTCACCCGCGCCTCGAAATGCACCCCGTCGGCGCCCTGGACCTCGACGTCCGCGCCCGGCAGTCCCTGTTCGATCAGTTGTTTGAGGGTGCGGGCATCCATGGGAAGCGTCCGTGAAACCGTCGTCAGATTGCCTGAACCGCGCCCCGCCGCTGTCAGCCGGCGAGGCAGGTCGCGCGTTGGAACAGGCTAGAATGTGAACAGGGCATGGTAACGGAAATTTCGTGGCAGTCCCACGACGACTGCCATGGCCCCTCGAACCGCCAGGGAACGACCTTCATGAACGCGAACGCGCTGCCCGTTGGAGCCACCGCCGAATTGCGCCCCCATCCCGCCAGCGACGCGCTCACCCGCAGCGCGCATACCGTGATCGCGACCGAAGCCACGGCCATCCGGGCGCTGGAATCGCGCATCGACGGCGAATTCGTGCGCGCCTGCCGGTTGATCCTGGATTGCCAGGGCCGCGTGGTGGTGACCGGCATGGGCAAGTCCGGCCACATCGCGCGCAAGATCGCCGCCACGCTCGCCTCCACCGGCACCCCGGCGTTCTTCGTGCACCCGGGCGAAGCCAGCCACGGCGACCTCGGCATGATCACGCGCGAGGATGTCCTGCTGGCCCTGTCCTATTCCGGCGAGACCGAGGAATTGCTGACGATCCTGCCGCTGATCAAGCGCCTGGGCATCCCATTGATCGCCATGACCGGTCGTCCGGATTCCGCGCTGGCGCGCGCCTGCGACGTCAACCTCGACGTCAGCGTCTCCGCGGAAGCCTGCCCGCTGGGGCTGGCGCCGACCGCCAGCACCACCGCGGCGCTGGTGATGGGCGACGCGCTGGCGATCGCGCTGCTTGAAGCGCACGGTTTCACCGCGGAAGATTTCGCGCTGTCGCACCCTGCCGGCGCCCTCGGCCGCCGCCTGCTGCTGCGCATCGACGATGTGATGCATACCGGCGACAGCATTCCGCAGGTGCCCGCGGGCGCCACGCTCACCGAAGCGCTGATGGAAATGTCGCGCAAGGGCCTGGGCATGACCGCCATCGTGGACGACAGGCAACGCCTGCTGGGCGTGTTCACCGACGGCGACCTGCGCCGCGCGCTCGACGACGACGGCGTGGACATGCGCGGCGCCCCGGTCGCGGATCTGATGACACGCACGCCCAAGACCATCGGCCCGGACAAGCTGGCGGCCGAAGCCGCGCAATTGATGGATGCGTACAAGATCCATGCGCTGATCGTCGTGGACGAAGGCAGGCGCGTGGTCGGCGCATTGAACATCCACGACCTGATGCGTTCCCGCGTGGTATGAACTCCGCGGGCGGTGGGCTGAAGCCGACGCGCTTGCCCACCGCCGACACGGATCGCTCCCTCAGATGGCCTATCTCGCCGACATCCCGCAAGAGGTTCTTGCCCGCGCCGCGAAGATCAAACTCGTCGCCTTCGACGTGGACGGCACGCTGACCGACGGGCGGCTGATCTACGGCGAAGACGGCCGCGAGCTGAAAGCCTTCCACGCGCTCGATGGGCACGGACTGAAACGGTTGATGGCCAACGGCGTGGACGTCGCGCTGGTCAGCGCGCGCATCAGCCACGTGGTCGCGCTGCGCGCCGAAGAACTCGGCATCGATCATGTCTACCAGGGCCAGTTCGACAAGCGCGCCTGTCTGGAAGACCTGTTGCGCGGCGCGGGATTGGCGCCCGAGCAGGCCGCCTTCATGGGCGACGACGTGACCGACCTCCCGCCGATGCGCCACGCAGGCTTCGCGGTCGCGGTGGCGAATGCGCATCCCTGGGTGATCGAGCGCGCGCATTGGCGCACCTCAGCGAAAGGCGGGCGCGGCGCCGCGCGCGAACTGTGCGACCTGATCCTGCTGGCGCAGGGCAAGGCCGAAAAAGAACGGGAGCACTGGTCCTGATGCCGGACCGCCGCAACCTCCTGCTGCTCGTCGCGCTGCTGATCGCGGCCGCCGGCACGCAACTGCTGGTGTGGTGGCTGCAGCCGCCGCCGAAACCCAACGAAATGGTCGGGCCGCCGCGCTCCAGTTACACCCTCAACGATTTCACCCTGTACGGACTGGGCGAGGACGGCACGCCGTCGTTCCGGCTGGTGGCGCCGTACCTCGCGCGCCGCGAGGGCGACGATTCGCTGTACGTCAATGCGCCGAAATACACCATCTTCAGCGACGACGGCGCCGACTGGCACGGCACCTCGCAATACGCGTGGGTGAGTTCCGACAATTCGCTGGTCAAGCTGGTCGGCAAGGTGGACATGCACCGTCCGGCCGTCGGCAAGGTCAAGGCCGCCGAGGTACACACTTCCGATGCCACCGTCTGGACGCAGGACAAGCGCATGGCGTCTTCGGCGCCCAGCGTGATCAAACAGACCGGCTCTATAATGACCGGCGTCGGCATGAAGGCCGATCTCGATACCCACACTCTGGAATTGCTCTCGAATTTCCATGGCACCTTCTTGCCCCAATCGAAAAAGCAGTAACACGCGCGTTTTGTTGGCACTCGTGGTGGGTGCGTGTCTGGCCTGTACAAGCGCAAACGCCAAGCAGTCCGACAGCACCCAGCCAATCCTGGTCAACGCTGCACATTCGCTGACGAGTCAGGACAAGGAAATCACCACGCTCACCGGAAACGTGCGCATCGACCAAGGCACCATGCACCTGGACGGCGACAAGGCAGTCGGCAACTTCGACCAGGACAACGCGCTCGAACACGCCGTGCTGAC
>JAFEEJ010000166.1 GCA_018241145.1 Pseudomonadota bacterium
GGCATCGGCGGCTCCGGGGAATCCGCGCAGTCTGCCAGAAGCGCGGGGCTGTCGACTGCGGCCTCGAACACCGGTTGCGGGGGACTGCTGGCAAGGCTGCGGTGTTCGTGCTAACACGTCATGCTTCGCCACCGACGATCCGGGAGCCGCCCATGCGCGTGTCCATCTTCGATGCCGGGAACGTTTTTTCCGTGCGCGCGCTTGCCGCGCTGGTCGGCGCGTTGGCGCTGCTGGCGGGCACGGCGAACGCCGATGTCGGCCGCGGCGACCGTTACGCGGGCAAGCCGTGGGCCTCGCGTTCGCCGGTGCTGGCGCAGCACGGCATGGCCGCGACCGAGCAGCCGCTGGCGTCATTGGCGGCGGTCGAAATCCTGAAGAAGGGCGGCAGCGCGGTGGATGCCGCGATCGCCGCGAACGCGGTGCTGGGATTGACCGAGCCGGTGTTGAACGGTATCGGCGGCGACGCCTTCGCGATCGTGTGGGATCCGAAAACGCGCAAGTTGTACGGTTACAACGGTTCCGGGCCGTCGGCCAAGGGACGCGATCTGGCGAAGATGCAGGCGCAGGTGAAGGCCGCCTACGCGAAGGCGGGCCTGCCGTACGAGGCGCATATCCCCGCGGTCGGTTCGTTGCCGGTCACCGTGCCGGGAACGGTCGACACGTGGTTCGCGCTGCACGACAGGTTCGGCAGATTGCCGATCGCCGATGACCTTGCGCCGGCGATCGCGCTGGCGAAGGAGGGTTTTCCGGTCACGCAACTGGTCGCGAAATACTGGCAGGGCAACCTGCGCGCCTTCGACAGGTATTCGAAGCTGATCGAGGAAAGCGCCAACGCGCGCAGGACCTATCTGGTCGACGGCCATGCGCCGGTGGAAGGCGAGGTGTTCCGCAATCCGGATCTCGCCGACACGCTGACGATGATCGCGAACGGCGGCCGCGACGCGTTCTACAAGGGTGCGATCGCGCGCACCATCGACAAGTATTTCCGGCGCATCGGCGGCGACCTTCGCTATTCCGATTTCGCGGATTTCCACGGCGAATGGGTCACGCCGCAATCGGTGGATTACCGCGGCTATGACGTCTACGAGCTGCCGCCGAACGGACAGGGCTTTGCCGCGCTGGAGATGCTCAACATCCTGAAAGGTTTCGACCTGAAGAAGATGGGTGCGGGCAGCGCCGATGCGCTCACCGCGATGATCGAGGCCAAGCGGCTGGCCTACGAGGATCTCGCGAAGTACTACGCCGACCCGCGTTTCGTCGACATTCCGATGCAGGGATTGTTGTCGGAGAAATACGCCGACGCGCGCCGCAAGCTGATCCATCTCGACCATGCCGATCCGGACATCGGCCCCGGCGATCCGCGCCTGTTCCAGGGCGACACCACCGATTTCGAGACCGCGGATGCCGACGGCATGATGGTGTCGATGATCCAGTCGAATTATCGCGGCATGGGTTCGGGACTGGTCGCCGACGGGCTGGGTTTCATGTTCCAGGATCGCGGCGAGCTGTATTCGCTGAATCCGAAGGACGCCAATGTCTACGCGCCCGGCAAGCGGCCGTTCCACACCATCATTCCCGCGTTCGTGATGAAGGACGGCGAGCCGTGGCTGGCGTTCGGCGTGATGGGCGGCGACATGCAGCCGCAGGCCCACGTGCAGGTGCTGGTGGACATGATCGACTTCGGCATGAACGTGCAGGAAGCCGGCGACGCCGCGCGTTGGCGGCACTACGGCAACGCCGAACCCACCGGCGAGAAGTCGCAGGGCATCGGCACGCTGGAAATGGAATCGGGTTTCGATCCGGCTGTGAAGATCGAACTGGAAAAACGCGGCTACAAGGTCGTGCCCGGCACCGGCGCGTTCGGCGGTTACGAAGCCATCCGGTACGACGCGAAAAACCATGTCTATTGGGGTGCCACCGAATTCCGCAAGGACGGCGAGGTGATCGGTTACTGACGCTGGTCAACCGACAGTCGCAGCTGCTTCCCGTTGGGCATTCCGGGACCGCCGCGGCTTCATCGCGGCGGAAGCCGGAATCCAGCCCTGCAACTTCAATGGGCCGAACGGCTGTTCGTATCGGGTACGGTCGCCGGCCAGGAAATCGCCGCCGTTCCGTACGACTGCTTGTCCACACGTCCGCGCAGGATGAAATCGCGCATCATCGCGAAATAACCCTCCGGGTTGCGCGTCGAGACCCGGCTGCCGTCGGCCGCGATCTCGTATTCGAGGATGCCGTGGTCGGTGTGCGGAAAAACCGCGAGCGTGATCGGCTTGCCTTGCGCCTGCAATGCGCGCAGGCGGCGCGCGGTTTCGGCGCTGGGCGCCTCGTGATCGTCCGCCGCGAGGATCCACAACTGCGGCGTATCGAGGTTGCGCAGCACCGGCATTGGATCGTGGTTTGCGGGCACACCGGCCAGCAGCACCGGGCCCTGCTCGCGGATCTTCGCTGCCGGCGTCTGCAGGAAGAAGAAGGTGATGTCGCCGCGCACGTACTTGAACCACGGTTCGTGCGCGTATTTCGCGCGCACCGCGGCGAGCGTGTCGTAGCCCTCGCGGAAACCGCTGACGATGATCGCCGCGACCGCGTCGCTGATCTGCGTCGCCCCGGCGATCGCGTCCGGCCCGAAGCCGTGGTCGGTGAGATCGAGCGCGACCGCCTCGCGATCCTCGTCGAGCGGCGACACCGCCAGTCCGTAACCGACCACCGCGAAATCCACCGGCTCGATCTTCGCGGCCAGCGGAATCACCCATCCGGCCTGGCTGCCGCCCTGGTAGCCGATGCGGCCCGCGCGCACGCCGGCGAGGCGTTTCGCCTCGTTCATCGCGGCGATCAGATCGTCCGCCAGCAGCAGGTAGTTCTGCGTGTAGGTGCCGCCGGATTTCCCGGTGCCGCGCTTGTCGTACACGAACGCGCCGATGCCTTCGGCCGGAAACTGCCGTTGCAGCGAAAAGAAATCGCGCGCGGAAAAATCCTCCGAACCGCTCACCAGCACCACGATCGGGACGCGCGCTCCGCCTTGCGGCAGGATCAGGCGCCCGGCCAGTTTCACCCCCGCGCCCTCGAAGGTTGTGTCGGTGGTTTCCAGCGGAATGCGTTTGCCCGCGATGCCGGCGAACGTGATCGTGCCTTTGCGGCAATCGAACGACACGTGCTTGTCGTCCGGCTTTTTCGTCCAGCCGAGTGTGCTCGTCCACACATCGTCCACGCCCGGCGTCAACACGCCGGTGGTGCCGTCCTCGCGGCGCCAGCGCAGGTGATCGCCGTCGGTCGCGCCGACATCGACCTTGCTGCCGTCGTTCAATTGGTAGATGCCGATCCGGCAATCGTCGATGCGGTCCTTCGCGCTGGCCGCGCCGGGTCGGAACAGCGCAGCGATGAAAAGCGCCGCGAACAGGAAAGTCGCAACACGGGCAAAGGTCATGATCGGATCCGTCGTCGCGACTTTCATGGGTTCTCCGGTGGTTCCTCGTCGATCCGGGGGGATGCGTCAGGCGTCGCGCCGCCGCAGTGCGTACACCGCGGTGTTCAATGCGGTGACGCCCTGCCCGGAAAACATCGGCTGGTCCGCCAGGATGTCGCGGCGTTCCCTCAGCCCGATATCCCAATGGCCGCCGAACAGGCGACGCACTTCGCGTTCGTCCACGGAAAACGGCGGGCCTTCCATTTCGGCCTGCGGATATTCCAGCGTGATCAGCAGGCCACGGCAGCCGGCGGGCAGCGCGCCGTACACCTCGCGTGCGTAACGTTCGCGCATCGGCGGCGGCAGCGCGATCAACGCGGCGCGGTCGTAGATCGCATCGCATTCTGCGAGCAGCGATTTGTCGATCGCGAAAACATCCGCCCGGATGATTTCGATGTCGCCGGCGACGTAGTGCGTCCCGTATTCCGTTTCGCGTGCTTGCGGGTGCAACTCCTGTTCGGCGAAGAACTGTTCGATCGCCAGCGGCGCCAGCTCCACGCCGCGCACCTGCAAGCCTTGCGCGGCCAGCCACGGCATGTCCAGCGTCTTGCCGCACAACGGCACCAGCACGCGCGCGCCGCGTGGCACGCCGAGCGACGGCCAGTGCTTCTGCAGCAGCGGCATCACCTCGCTGCGATGGAAACCGGTGCGGCCTTCGCGCCAGCGTTGCAGCCAGAAATCGGCGTCCACGATCGATCCTCGCCCGAAACCGCGAAGGATAGCAACGCGGCGCGACGGCGCGGTCGCCGGCATTTGCTGCACGCGGGCGTTACCGCGCCGGCTTGTGGAAGCGATACACGAACTGGTCGGTATGCCCGCGGATGGCCTTGTCGAATACCGTCAGCGTGTGGTCGTCGGCGGGATTGCGCAGCACGTCGCTTTCGCCGTCGAACACGAAGCCCGCGGCGACGACCTGCTTCTTCACGATCGCCGGGTCGATGCGGTGCAGCGTGTCGGTGTCGCGCATGCCCGAACCTGCCGCCGCGGCGTGGTCGACGATCACGTACACGCCGCCGGGTTTCAGCGCGGCGTACACGTCCCTGTTCAACACCGCGGGATCGATCCTGCCCATGAACTTGTCCGGATAGTCGTGGTAGTTCTGCGAGGTGAACACCACGTCGACCGGTTCCGGCGCGGTGAGCTGCGTCGCCGGCTGGATCGCCACGCTGATGTTGCCGTAGCCCGGTTGCTTCGCCAGCTGGCGCAGCCGGTCGGAATCCGGGTGCGATTCCTTGTCGTACGGTTGCGGCCACACCGCATACACGTGTCCGTCCGGGCCGACCACCTTGCTGAACACGCGCGTGAAATAGCCGCCGCCCGGGATCAGCTCCAGCACCTTGTCGCCCGGTTTGATGCCCGCGAACGCGGTGATCTCCGCGACGTGCCGGCGCGCATCGTTCTTCGCATCGGCCGCGCGCGAAGGATCCGCCACGGCCTTCCGGAGGTAGTCGGGAATCGGCGGCGCGGCGATGGCCGCCGCCGCGATCACCAACCCTGCTGCGAGGACTGCGGCTTTTCCGATCACGGTGATTTCCTCCGGGCGAGTTCGAGCCGGCGATGATGCTCAAGCACCCGCAGGCGCGCGGCCAGTGTCGAACGTCACCATCGCAGCCGCGTCGCCGTGGCGGTGCTATCGTTGCGGCAAGGGGGAAGGCGCCATGAAAACCTGGCAGCTGTGCACGTTGATCGGCGGCGTCGCGCTGCTGTCCCTCGCCGGGTTGTACGGGTACGCGCATGTGCTGACGCTGCGTGCCGTCGCGCAGCATACGCGCCTCGAAGCCGTTCGCGACGAAGGCAACCGGCCCTTGCCGCGCGGACGCGCATTCACGAGGCAGGAGACGAACACCTTTCTCGATGCCGCGCAACGCGCCGAGAAGATCGCCGATCCGCTGCAACGCTGCCTTGCGTATCCCGATCCGCCGGGCAGCCATTGGGATCGCGAGACGGTGGTTGGGTATTGCAAGTACCGCAACCAGCCGATGATCACTGTCGCGCAGGTGCAACAGATGGTTCAGGCCGGCCATGCCGGCGAACTCGATCGCATGTTCGCTGCCGCGTTGCAGGCGCAATCGACCGATCCGGACGCGCGCGGCAGGTTCGATCACATCTTCTTCAATACATTCGCCAAGGCTTCCTTCGACCTGCGTTCGACCCTGGATGCCTGGAAGCGACAATCGCCGGACAGCGCTTTCGCCTACGCGGCAAGCGGCTACGAATACATGGAGATGGCATGGGATGCGCGCGGCGAGGATTACATCTCGAAAACCCCGCTGAGCGCGATCGATTCGATGGATCGCTTGGCGCAGCAAGCCGACGCCGATCTGCAACGGGCCATCAGGCTGAATCCGAAGATCACACCGGCCTACAACGCGATGATGTCGCTTGGCGGCATCACGCTCGGCGACGATTACGCACTGGCCGCCTCAAAACGCGGGCTGGCGCAGGACCCCGCGAATTACGCGCTCTACAGCAGGTTGATGTGGCTCGAACAACCGAATTGGTACGGTTCGCTTGGCGCCATGGACGCGGTCGCGCGCGATGCGCAAAAGCATGCGGATCGCAACCCTCTCTTGCGTATGCTGCTTTCCGGGAGGGACCTGTACCGCATCAAGAAATGCAAGTGCTCGCCCGCCGCGGAGCTGAACGCCTACGAGGCAGTGCTGGATCATGCGGCAGATACGGACACCCTGGACGATGCGGGGTACGCGGCCAGGGACGCCAATGAACCCTCGGCCATGACGATTTACCTGTCCGAGGCGCTGCGTTTCAATCCGACCCTGCACGACACCCGCATCGATCGCATCTACGACCTGGTCGAGTTCGACCGCATCGACTGGGCCATCGACGAGGCGTCCCGCCTGATCGCCGCGGACCCCGACGACGAATTCGCGATCAAGGCGCGCGGCTGGGCGTATTCGATCGGCGGCGACGCGACGCATGCGCAGCAGGATTTCGAGACCGCCGCCGGACTCGATCCCGATGATGGCTGGGTGCAGGGCCAACTCGCGGGCGCCTACATGGGCAACAAGCAATGGGACAAGGCATGGGACATGGCCAACCGCGAGATCGGGAAGAATCCGCAGGACATGAGCGGATGGACTTTGCGGGCCTCCATCCAGGAGCAGCAACCACGGCCGGGGCTGAAGGACACCGTGGACTACCTCGAGTCGCACTTCTACGCGGACAGGAAGAACTTGCCGTTCAATGCCTACATCGCGCACCTGCGTGCGGTGATCGCGGGCAAGGCGAAAGGCCCGATGGCGCCGGAAGGGCACGGCTGATCGACGCCGGTGGCTGACCTATAATTCCGGCCTGTCCTGCCGGAGCCCTGCCCATGAACGCCCCCACCCGCATCGATACCCAGCGCGTGATCCATCCGCCGCGCGGCACGCAACTGACGTGCAGGAACTGGCTGATCGAGGCGCCGTACCGGATGATCCAGCACAACCTCGATCCCGAGGTTGCGGAAAATCCGGCCGAGCTGGTGGTGTACGGCGGCATCGGCCGCGCCGCGCGCAACTGGGAATGCTTCGACGCGATCCTGCGTTCCCTGCGCGAATTGAATCCCGATGAAACCCTGCTGGTGCAATCGGGCAAGCCGGTCGGCGTGTTCAAGACCACGACCGATGCGCCGCGCGTGCTGATCGCCAATTCCAACCTCGTGCCGCACTGGGCGACGTGGGAACACTTCCACGAACTCGATAAGAAAGGTCTGATGATGTATGGCCAGATGACCGCCGGGTCGTGGATCTACATCGGTTCGCAGGGCATCGTGCAGGGCACCTACGAAACCTTTGTCGAGATGGGTCGCCAGAGTTACGGCGGCAGTCTGCGCGGCAAGTGGATTCTCACCGCGGGCCTCGGCGGCATGGGCGGCGCGCAGCCGCTGGCCGCGTCGCTTGCCGGTGCGTGTTCGCTCAACATCGAATGCCAGCAGTCGCGCATCGACTTCCGTTTGAAGACGCGTTA
>JAFEEJ010000167.1 GCA_018241145.1 Pseudomonadota bacterium
AAAATGGCCACTGTTGGAATAAAACTCGGCCAAAGCCGTCTTCGCGCCGTCGGCCAGCGACATGCCTTCCGACACCTGCGAGCGGATCACGTAATCCTGGTAGGCCGGAATGGCGATGGCCGCCAGGATGGCAATGATCGCGACCACGATCATCAGTTCGATCAAGGTAAAGCCTTTCTGCATCGTTTTCATGGGAGGACCTCTTTGCTCTGTTTGGTTGGTTGGCTAACTCGGGAAACCCCTGAAGCTTTGAAGCTCCTGACCGGGCCTTGCGGCCCGCCTCCCTGGCCAGCCGGCCAGACGAGCGGAAGCTCGGGGACTTTCATGCAGGCTCCATGCCAGACCAGGCAGCCATAGGGCGGCGATTCCGAAGATAAAAGTGTGAAGACGTTTGCATTACGGCCGCCGGATTCGCCGGCGTATGCGGTATGGCGCTGCATGGCGGTGGACGCGGCGCGGCAGGTGACGCGGCGCGTCAATTGTTTCCGGATCTTACGAACGGCACGAAGAAGGCAGGTACTGCGGTTTGGCGGTGCTGCTGCAATTCCACACGATGCTGCCGGCCGTGGTGTGCGGCGACAGCGTCAGCAGGGAGTTCCTGATGGCTGTGTTTGCGTCCGGGCCACGGAAGAACACCAAGACGCGGCCATTGAGCACCCGTACCCCGGAGACGTACTTGCCGACGATGCTTTTGGCGGCGGCCAGCCCCGCCGACTGGTTGGAAGGCGGAAACTCTCCCGTGTTGGACACGTAATCCCACACCGCGCTTTTGGCGCCGTCGGCCAGCACGATGCCTTCCGATATCTGGGACCGGATCACGTAGTCCTGATAAGCGGGTATGGCGATGGCCGCAAGGATCGCGATGATCGCGACCACGATCATCAGCTCGATGAGCGTGAAACCGCGGATGGACTTGCGCATGGAAGGCCCCTGTTCCTGATGCACATGATTTGATGGTTCGGCAGTCAGCAGAGATTGTGCCAATCCCGCTGCCGGCCGCCGCCGGGGCTGTGGCAAAATCGGCATCTTTGACGCGGATCACGCAAATGCCCGCACGCGGGAATGGCAGGACCTTGCTGGTGACCGGCGGCGCCGGTTTCATCGGCGGCAACTTCGTGTTGCAGACGGTGGCGGATGGTGGCGCGGTCGTCAATCTGGACAAGCTGACCTACGCCGGCAATCCCGACACGCTGCGATCCCTGCAGGGCGATCCTCGCCATGTTTTCGTGCACGGCGATATCGGCGACCGCGCGCTGGTCGCGCGCCTGCTGGCCGAGCACCGACCGGACGCGATCGTCAACTTCGCCGCCGAGTCGCACGTGGATCGTTCGATCGACGGTCCCGCCGCGTTCATCGAGACCAACGTGGTCGGCACGCTGGCGCTGCTGGAATGCGCGCGCGATTGGTGGAAGTCGCTGGAAGGTGCGGCGCGCGAAACCTTCCGTTTCCTGCACGTCTCCACCGACGAGGTGTACGGGTCGCTGGGCGACACAGGCAGGTTCACGGAAGTCACGCCGTACGCGCCGAATTCGCCGTATTCGGCCTCGAAGGCGTCCAGCGATCACCTGGTGCGCGCCTTCCACCACACCTACGGGTTGCCGGTGCTCACCACCAACTGCTCCAACAATTACGGACCGTACCAGTTCCCGGAAAAATTGATCCCGCTGATCATCGCGCGCGCGCTGGCCGGCGAGGCCTTGCCGGTGTACGGCGACGGCCGCAACGTGCGCGACTGGTTGTACGTGCTGGATCATTGCAGCGCGATCCGCCGCGTGCTGGAAGCGGGACGCGTGGGCGAAACCTGGAACGTCGGCGGCAACGCCGAACGCGAGAACCTCCACGTGGTGCGCACCATCTGCCGGCTGCTGGACGAACGCAAGCCGTTGCCGGACGGACGCGCGCACGAAACGCTGATCGAATTCGTCAGGGACCGCCCCGGCCACGATCGCCGCTACGCGATCGATTCGTCCAAACTGCAACGCGAACTGGGCTGGCAACCGGCCGAAAGCTTCGAGACAGGCATCGCCCGCACCGTGGACTGGTACCTGGGCAATCAGGCCTGGGTGAAACGCGTGCTGGACGGCAGCTATCGGCTGGAAAGGATAGGACAAGCTTGAAATGCGCAGAGTATTCATGTCGTCATTCCGGGGCTGCCGAAGGCAGAACCCGGAATCCGGCTTTTGTCGTCTGAAACGAAAGCTGGATTCCGGATCGCCGCTGCGCGGCGTCCGGAATGACGACAAACAACGATCCGGCGCCCTGGAAAACCAGACATGACCACCCAGAAAGGCATCATCCTCGCCGGCGGTTCCGGCACGCGGCTGTATCCGGTGACGCAGGCGATCAGCAAGCAATTGCTGCCGGTGTACGACAAGCCGATGATCTATTACCCGCTCAGCGTGCTGATGCTGGCGGGCATCCGAGAAGTGCTGGTGATCAATACCCCGCACGAGCAGGCGCTTTTCAAGGCCCTGCTTGGCGACGGTTCGCGCTGGGGCTTGAAGATCGAATACGCGGTGCAGCCTTCGCCGGACGGGCTGGCGCAGGCCTTCCTGATCGGCCGCGATTTCGTCGCCGGCCGGCCGAGTTGCCTGATCCTGGGCGACAACATCTTCTACGGCCACGGCTTGACCGAATTGCTGCAACGAGCCGCGTCGCGCGCGCGCGGCGCCACCGTGTTCGGCTACTGGGTGCGCGATCCGGAACGCTACGGCGTGGCCGAATTCGACGGTTCCGGCCGCGTGGTCGGGCTGGAAGAAAAACCCGCGCATCCGAAATCGCATTACGCCGTGACGGGCTTGTATTTCTACGACGAACGCGTGTGCGATTTCGCCGCATCCTTGCAACCTTCGGCGCGCGGCGAGCTGGAGATCACCGATCTCAACCGCTGCTATCTCGACGATGGTTCGTTGATGCTGGAACCGCTCGGCCGCGGCTACGCGTGGCTGGACACCGGCACCCACGAGTCGATGATGGACGCGGGCAATTACATCGCCACCGTCGAGAACCGCCAGGGCCTGAAGGTGTGTTGTCCCGAGGAGATCGCGTTCCAGAACGGCTGGATCGACGCCGGCCAGTTGCGCGAACTGGCCCAGCCGCTGGTCAAGAGCGGCTACGGGCAATACCTGTTGCAACTGGTCGAGCAGGGCCCGGCGCGATGAGCGGCCCGCAATTGAAACGCATCGACACCGGACTTCCCGGCTGCTGCATCGTCGAGCCGGCGGTGTTCGGCGATGCGCGCGGCTACTTCTACGAGAGTTTCCATGCGGAGAAATTCGCCGCGCTCGGCATCGACGCGCGCTTCGTGCAATCCAACGTTTCGCGTTCGGCGAAAGGCGTGCTGCGCGGCCTGCATTACCAGTGGCCGCATCCGCAGGGCAAGCTGGTCGGCGTGCTGGAAGGCGAAGTCTACGACGTGGCGGTGGACATCCGCCGCGGTTCGCCGACCTTCGGGCGCTCGGTGGCGGTGATGCTCACCGCGGAAAACAAGCGCCAGTTCTGGATTCCGGAAGGGTTCGCGCACGGTTTCTGCGTGGTCAGCGAATTCGCGACCTTCGTGTATCAATGCACCGCTTTGTACGACCGCACGGCAGATGCGGGCGTGCGCTGGAACGACGCGCGGTTGGCGATCGACTGGCCGGTGGCCGAGCCGCTGCTGTCCGAGAAAGACAAGGTCGCGCCGTTGCTCGCGGAGGTTCCCGCCGAACGGCTGCCGCCGTATCCGGCATGAGCGAGCCGGCGCGCATCCTGCTGCTCGGAGCCGGCGGACAGGTCGGGCACGCGTTGCGTTTTTCGCTGCGGCACGCCGCGCGCGGATTGAGGCCGCCGTTTTCGCGTCGCGGCACCGCGCAATCGACGGGTGATCCGATTGTCGCCACCCGCGACGGCAAAGTGGACGGCGCGGAATGCGAACGCATCGATCTTGCCGACCTCGACGGTTTGCGCGCGGCGCTGGATCGCATCGCGCCGGATCTGATCGTCAACGCGGCGGCTTGCACCGCGGTCGATCGCGCCGAAGACGAACCCGAGCTCGCGTTGCGCATCAATGCCGAAGCGGTCGGCGTGCTGGGCGGGTGGGCCGCGGCGCACGATGCGCGCGTGCTGCATTATTCGACCGATTACGTGTTCGATGGCTGCGCGCGCAAGCCGTATCGCGAAGACGATCCGCCGCATCCGCTGGGCGCGTATGGCCGTTCCAAACTGGCCGGCGAGTTCGCGCTGCGCGCCAGCGGTGCATCGCACCTGATCCTGCGCACGGCCTGGGTGTACGCGCCGCGCGGCCACAATTTCCTGCGCACGATGCTGCGGCTGGCCGGCGAGCGCGAAAGCCTGCGCGTGGTGGACGACCAGGTCGGCGCGCCCACGCCGGCCGAACTGATCGCCGGCATCACGGCGCGGATCCTGCCGCGCTGGTTCAACGTCGATCAGGGCGACATGACCGCACGTTCGCTGGATGGCGTCTATCACCTGACCAGTTCGGGAGAAACCAGCTGGTGCGGATTCGCACGCGCGATCTTCGCGCGGGCGCAACGCACCGGCTTGCTCGCGCGCATCCCGCACGTCGAAGCGATACCAACCCGCGACTACCCGACCCGTGCGCAGCGCCCCGCCTATTCGGTGCTCGACACCACGAAATTGCGCGAAACCTTCGGCGTCGAATTGCCCGACTGGCGCGCAGGCCTGGACGGCGTGTTCGAGGATCTGGCCGGTTGATTCCGCCCACAGCCACGCTCCAGCATCGACGCGTTGGCGTCGGCGTCGGCGTCGGCTCCGCGACTCCGCATTGAAACCGAACGCGGGAGCCGAAAGCCGGTAGCCGAAACAGCATAAGCCGCTCGTCATTCCGGGGCTGCGTGGATGCAATCCGCGCGGAACCCGGAATCTGCTTTGAATATCGACCGAGTCCAAAAGCGGATTCGGGGTTCCGTTCGCGAAAAATCCGCGGACGATCCCGGAGTGACTACAAGGGAGACTGGACGCACTTCCGGCTACCGGCTCACGCAGCAATCTTGCGCGGACGCCATTCGCCCCGTACCGTTGTCGTTTTCTCGCCGTGGGGTGACACGATGGAAACCCGATTCGCCGCATGGGCAGCCGTGCTGGCGCTCGCGCCGGCATGGGCCCTCGCCGCGCCGCATCCCTTCAACGTGCACGACC
>JAFEEJ010000016.1 GCA_018241145.1 Pseudomonadota bacterium
CCGCTCCAGCACCACGCAAGCGCGGCGATGCGCGTGCCGTGCACCTGCGGCGGCAGGAACGGCGCCGGCGGTGCGGTGGTGAAGGCCAGCATCAACGTGCATTCGTCCGGTGCATCGGCAGCGAATGCGCGAAAGGCCCGCAGCCGCGCGGGCGTTGCTTCGAGCGGATGGAATACCGCGCCGGCGAACACTTCCCCGACCACGTGCAACCGATACGTGAAACGCGCGACCGCGCCCAAACCGCCCGCGCCGCCGCGCAAGGCCCAGAACAGGTCGGCGTGTTGTTGTTCATTGGCTACGATGCTGCGGCCATCGGCAAGCACCATATCGGCTTCCAGCAGGTTGTCGACCGCCAAACCGCAGCGGCGCATCAGCCAGCCCACGCCGCCGCCCAGCGTGTAGCCACCGACGCCGGTGGTCGAAACAAAACCGCCGGTGGTGGCCAGCCCGTGTGGCTGCGTCGCGGCATCCACGTCCCGCCACAAGGCGCCGCCTTCCACGCGTGCGATCCGCGCGTGCGCGTCCACCTCGACGTGATTCATGGCGCCGAGATCCAGCATCAGCGCGCCATCGCGCACCGCCAGCCCGGCCACGTTGTGGCCACCGCCGCGCACCGTCATGGGCAGGCCTGCGCGCGTCGCGATCTTCACCGCCGCGGCGATGTCTTCGGCGTCGAGGCATTGCGCGATCGCCAGCGGGCGGCGGTCGATCACGCCGTTCCACACGCGGCGGCGCCTTTCGTAGTCGGCATCGCCGGGAAGCAACAGCGCACCGCGCAACGCCGCGGCCAGCTGCTGCCACGTGGAATCCAGTGACCGCGGCGGTTCGTTGGCCATGTCGATCTCGGCTTCGATGCAGTGGGGGCAACGCCACTATAAGGCGTGGCGCGCGTGGCGGTCATGAGGGTTTGATGAGGGTGCGCGTAGTCCTCCCGAGGAGCCTCCCGCTTGTCGGTTCCCTTGGTGCGGAAATGCATCGCGCGGATCCGACACGGCAAGTGTTTGATCCGTCGAAGCCGAGTGCCGGACCCGGCGTGCCCGGCAAAATCCCGAAGGGCTTTACCCAGAGCTTCCCTGACGGGACGCGGGTAAGGTAGCCGCATGTTCGTCTCCGTGCCCGATCGCCGCCGTTCCCGCCTGTGCTGGGTGACGCCCTTGCTGGTGGCCGCGTGCGTGGCGGTGTTCTGCTGGCTGATGCTGGCCTCGCCGGAAGCGCGCTACGCGGTGCTGGCGCGCTGGGGCACGGTGCCGGCGCGGCTGTTCGATCCGCATCATCCGTTTTCGGCGTGGCCGTGGCTGCGGCTGTTCACCGCGCTGTTCATGCATGCGGACTGGCTGCACCTGGTCGGCAACGTGCTGTTCCTCGTGATCTTCGGATTTTCCGCCGAACGTGCGTTGGGCGCGCAGCGATTCCTGTGGCTGTTCCTGCTGGGCGGCGCGTTCGCCAACGTGGTCGGCGCGTTGACGTTGTCGGGCGCGACCGCGCCGATCGTGGGCTGCAGCGGCGCGGTGTCGGCGGTGGTGGGCGCGTACCTGGCGCTGTTCCCGCGCGCACACCTGGGGCTGGTCCTGCCGCTGGGGTTCTACTTCGAATTCGTGCGCGTGCCGGCGTGGCTGATGATCGGCATGTGGGTGCTGCTGCAATTGCTGTTCACCTGGGCGGGGCCCGGTTTCGGCACGGTGGTGTGGTGGGCGCACATCGCCGGCTTCGCGTTCGGCATCGCATTCGCGCTGCTGTCGCGCGGCGCGGTGGCGCGGCGGTTGCGCGTGTAGGTCGAAAACCCGGTTGCCGTTCGCCCCCGGATCAAGTCCGGGGCAGGCCTGAAGGGCCGGAATCGAAGGGCAATGCGTTTCGACTTCGCCCGCTGCGCGAGCATAGCCTGTCCTGAGTGCATCGAAGGGCTCAACGCGAACGGCCATCCGATTGACGCAACGCTTCACCTGCGAATCGGCGCAGCAATCCGCGCGCCTCCGGCGTGGGTTGCACCTCGCAGCGCAGTTGCGCGACATCGAAATCCTCGTCGCCGAGGACATCTTCGCGTTCGCGCAGGTAGGCGCGCATCACGCGCACCCCGAATTCGGGGTGGAACTGCGTGGAAATCGCGTTCGCTGCGTAGCGCAGGATCTGGTGCGGATCGGCCGCCGAGCGCGCCAGCACCCGTGCGCCTCGCGGCGCCTCGATCCCGCTCTGCCGGTGCGTGGTGTGCGCGGGAAAATTCGACGGCATGCCGTCCAGCCACGCATC
>JAFEEJ010000168.1 GCA_018241145.1 Pseudomonadota bacterium
ACCACGAAGTTGATGCGCATGTTGATGCGGCCTTCTCCTTGCGCGCTGACGTCGGCTTCCATGCTCATTCAATCCACCACGAAGTTGATGCGCATGTTGATGCGCCACTCCTTTATGCTGCCATCATCGTTGGTGGCGGCCTTGATCTCGTTGACCCAGACGCCGCGCACGTTCTTCACGGTGGCGGACGCCTTCTTCAGTCCCTGCTTGACTGCGTCTTCGATGCCGACGGCGGACGAGGCATTCAATTCGATCACCTTGGTTACGGACATGGTGCGTCTCCTTCGGTATGCATCCCAGCACGGGAATGCAGCCGTCCATGGCCGCACTTCGAAAAGGGTATCGCAATCTCCGAAATTCGCCGGCAGCTCCGAAGCACCATGCTAGCAAAATCGCGGCGCGCAATCCCGCGACGCACTTCGCGGCTCGCGACGCGCGTGCAACCCCGCGCCTGCGCGTGCCGGCGATATCTCGAAGATGCGGGCGGCTTCGCCCGCGTTGCGGGGGAAAACTGGCATGATTGGGCTTTTCATCGTCCTTGACGGAAAAAGCAGCCATCCATGCCCGCACCCTTCAACAACCGCACGCCTCGTTCAAGCTTTTCATGAATCCCTCGCCCAACCTGTTCCTTGTCGGTCCGATGGGGGCCGGCAAGACCACCGTCGGCAAACGGCTGGCGGCGCACTTCGCGCTGCCGTTCGTCGACCTGGATGTCCTGATCGAGGCGCACACCGGCGCGGGCGTGGCGCTGATCTTCGACATCGAGGGCGAGCCGGGATTCCGCCGGCGCGAATCCGCGCTGCTGGACGAATGCAGCGCGCGCGGCGGCGTGGTGCTGGCCACCGGCGGCGGCGCGGTGCTGGATGCGCGCAATCGGGAATGGCTGAAGGCGCGTGGTTTCGTGGTCTGGTTGCAAACCGACGTCGAACAACAATTGCAGCGGCTGTCGCGCGATCGCCAGCGCCCGCTGCTGCAATCGACGGATCGGCGCGAAAAGCTGGAGGAGCTGGCGCGCGCGCGCGATCCGCTGTACCGGGAGATCGCGGACCTCGCCGTGCCGCCGCACGCGCATGCGCCCGCGCACGCGGGTGAACGGATTGCCGGCCTGATCGAAACCTGCTGGCGGCGCACGGCGCAGGCACGCAGCGCATGAGCGGCGCGCCCATCGAAATCGAAGTGGGCCTGGGCGCGCGGTGCTATCCGATCAAGATCGGATCGGGATTGCTGGAGGATGCCGCGTACTGGTGCGACGCGGTGCGCGGCCGCCACGTCCTGATCGTCAGCGACGAGCATGTGGCGCCGCTGCATGCGGCGCGCGTGCAGGAAGCGCTGCTGGGTTGCGGCGTGGATGCCCCGATCGAGACGCTGTCCGCGGGCGAAGCGCACAAGAACCTCGACGCGGCCGCGCGCGTGTTCGACGCACTGGCCGACCTGGGCGCCACACGCGACGCCTGCGTGATCGCGCTGGGCGGCGGCGCGATCGGCGACATCGCGGGCTTCGCCGCGGCGTGCTGGATGCGCGGCATCGATTTCATCCAGATGCCGACCACGCTGCTGGCGATGGTGGATGCTTCCGTCGGCGGCAAGACCGGCGTGGACCACGCGGCGGGGAAGAACCTGATCGGCGCGTTCCACCAGCCGCGCGCGGTGATCGCCGATCTCGACACGCTCGCCACGTTGCCCGAACGCGAGTTCATCGCGGGCTTCGCCGAAGTGATCAAGACCGCGTGCATCGGCGATGCGGATTTCTTCGCCTGGCTGGAATCCCGTGCCGATGCGTTGCTGGCGCGCGACGCGGCCGCGCTGACGCACGCCATCGCCACCTGCTGCCGCTGCAAGGCCGGCATCGTGATGCGCGACGAGCGCGAAACCGGCGAACGCGCGCTGCTGAATTTCGGGCACAGCTTCGGTCACGCGATCGAAGCCGAGGCCGGTTACGGCGCGCTGCTGCACGGTGAAGCCGTGGCGATCGGCATGCTGCTGGCCGCGCGGCTGTCGGTTCGACTCGGCATGTCCAACGATGGCGACACGCAGCGCCTGCGCGCGCTGCTGCGGGCGTTCGGACTTCCCGCCGGATGCCCGCCGCACCTGGAAGCCGATGCCCTGCTCGCGCGCATGAGGCTGGACAAGAAAAACCGCGCTGATGCACGGCGCCTTATCCTGTGGCGCGGGATCGGGCGCGCGGAAATCGTGGCGGGCGTGGAGGATGCCGAAGTGCTTGCGGCGCTGCGACCGGAGCCAACGGAAGCCGGAGGTGGCTAGCGAACCGCGTCGAATCCGTGTTCTCGCGACGCGCGAATCCCGCAGCGCGCCATCGTCGCGCCCTCGCCGTCCGTGCCCCGTTCCCGCTTCACCTTTACAATGTTCCTCCCGTTGCATCACGCGTCCGCATGCACCTCTACCTGCAAACCCCGCCGGCGGCCGGCAACGTGCCGCGCTACTGCCGCATCGCGCTGGAGCAGGACCTGCTCGGCGGCTGGACGCTGTACCGCGAATCGGGCACCGAAGGCGGCCGCGCCACCCTGAGGCGCGAGGTCTACCTGGATCGCGACGCCGCGCTGTCCGCGTTCGAGCACGCGCGTGATGCGCAGATCAAACGCGGCTTCAAGGTGATGATCACCCAGGGCGTGGACGCACCGCATGGCTGAGGCTGCGCGCTTGCGCGATGCAAAGTAATGCATCGCGTGCGCAGACGAAGGCCCGAGGCACGAAGCCGAGGGCGGGGTGGCCTGGCGAGATCACGACGATCGAGCCTGGCAACCGCGGCTGGCAACAGGGCGAGTTTCAAGATGATTTCGAGAACATGATCAACCCGGAAGAAATCAACCGACGCAACCGTTTCCTGCGCGCATTGCGGCGCGAACCGGTGGACACGACGCCGATCTGGATCATGCGCCAGGCCGGCCGCTACCTGCCCGAATACCGCGCCGCGCGCGCGCGCGCCGGCAGCTTCCTGAACCTGATGCGCACGCCGGAACTGGCCTGCGAAGTCACGCTGCAACCGATCGAACGTTTCGATCTGGATGCGGCGATCCTGTTTTCCGACATCCTCACCATCCCGGACGCGATGGGCCTGGGCCTGCACTTCGTCGAGGGCGAAGGCCCGAAGTTCCACCATCCGCTGCGCAATGCCGCCGACATCCGGAAGCTCGGCGTGCCCGATCCGGAACAGTCGCTGCACTTCGTGATGGATGCGGTGCGATTGATCCATCGCGAGCTGCATGGCCGCGTGCCGCTGATCGGTTTCGCCGGCAGCCCGTGGACGCTGGCCTGCTACATGATCGAAGGCCGTGGCTCGCGCGACTTCGCGCGCGTCGTTTCGTTCGCAACGGAGGATCCGCGCACGATGCACGCGCTGCTGGAACTCAATGCGCGCGCGGTCGCCGCGTATTTGTCGGCGCAGGCCGCGGCGGGCGCGCAGGCGCTGATGGTCTTCGACACCTGGGGCGGGCTGCTGCCTGCGAAGATGTTCGTCGAGTTTTCGCAACGCCATCTCGCACGGGTCGCGGCGCTGCTGCGCGAGGACCACGATGCGCGCGACGTGCCGCTGATCCTGTTCTCCAAAGGCGCCAACGCACATCTCGAAACGCTGGCCGATACGGGCTGCGCGGCGCTGGGCGTGGACTGGACGATCGCGCTGGACCAAGCGCGCCGCCGCGTCGGCGACCGCGTGGCCCTGCAGGGCAACCTCGCTCCGTCCGTGCTGCTGCAACCGCCCGATGCCATCGTGCGCGAAGCGCGCGAGGTGCTGGACAGCTTCGGCCCGCATCCGGGCCATGTCTTCAACCTCGGCCACGGCATCACGCCGGAGGTCGATCCGGAACACGTGCGGGTGCTGGTGGAGGCGGTGCACCAACACCGCGCTGCCGGCGAGACCGCGATGCATGCCAGGGAGAAAGCATGATGATCTCCAATCGTTCCTGCCCTGCGAGCACGATCATCCCGGTGCTCGGCTATTCGGATGTGCCCGGGGCCGTCGCGTGGCTGCGGCAGGCATTCGGCCTGACTGAACGCCTGCGCATCGGCACCCATCGCGTCCAGATGCGTTGGGGCGATGGCGATATCGTGGTCACGGATTCCCCTCCTCCGGAAAACCCGGCGCACGCCGGTCATTCGATCATGCTGCGCGTGGAAGACGTGGATGCCGCTTTCGAGCGCGCGTTGACCGCCGGAGCGACATCCCTGCGTTCGCCGACCACGTATCCCTTCGGAGAGCGTCAGTGTTCGGTGCGGGATTTCGCGGGTTACGTCTGGACGTTGTCGCAATCGATGGTCGACGTGGATCCGGCGGAATGGGGCGGCGAAATGGTCGCACCGTAAACGCGACCCGTACAATCCCGGTTTCCCCTTGCGGCTTACGAGCATGGACAAGAGTTTCGACCCCAAACCGATCGAATCGAAGTGGTACGCGCGCTGGGAACAGCTGGGCTGCTTCAAGCCCAGCGGCCACGGCGAGCCGTACTGCATCCAGCTGCCGCCGCCGAACGTCACCGGCACGCTGCACATGGGGCATGCGTTCCAGCAGACGATCATGGATGCGCTGATCCGCTACCACCGCATGCGCGGCGACAACACGCTGTGGCAGGTCGGCACCGACCACGCCGGCATCGCCACGCAGAAGATCGTCGAGAACCAGCTCGCGGCGGAAGGCAAGACGCGCCACGACCTGGGCCGGGATAAGTTCGTCGAACGCGTGTGGCAGTGGAAGGAGGAATCCGGTTCCACCATCACGCGCCAGATGCGCCGCATCGGCGCATCGGCCGACTGGTCGCGCGAGCGCTTCACGATGGACGAGGGCCTGAGCGCCGCGGTGCGCAAGGTATTCGTGGAATGGTATCGCGCCGGCCTGATCTACCGCGGCAACCGGCTGGTGAACTGGGATCCGGTGCTGATGACCGCGGTGTCGGACCTCGAAGTCAACAACGTCGAGCGCGACGGGCACCTGTGGTCGATCCTGTATCCGTTCACCGATGCATCCTTGCGCGGGCCGAACGACGAGCGCGGCTTGATCGTCGCGACCACGCGCCCGGAGACCATGCTGGGCGACGTGGCCGTCGCGGTGCACCCGGAAGACGAGCGCTACCGCGCGTTCATCGGCAAGACGGTCACGCTGCCGCTGGCCAACCGAGAGATTCCGATCATCGCCGACGACTACGTCGATCGCGAGTTCGGCACCGGTGCGGTGAAGATCACGCCGGCGCATGATTTCAACGACAACAAATTATGGGAACGCCATCGAGAGGAACTGAAAGATCAACCGCACAAGGGCTTAATTAGCATCCTAACGTTAGACGCAAGAATTAAGTCAAAACCGAATGACGATTTCGCATTTTCGCCTGTGGAGGGGATATCGAAATCGGGACCAAAGGTTGGACAACTTACATATCGACTCGTCCCGGAACACTTCCGCGGCCTCGACCGCTACGACGCCCGCAAGCGCATCGTTGCCGATCTCGAAGAGCAAGGCCTGCTGGTTGAAACCAAACCGCACAAGCTGCAAGTGCCGGTGAGCCAGCGCTCGGACGCGGTGATCGAGCCGATGCTGACGGACCAGTGGTTCGTCGACCTCACCTCGGAAAAGGGTCGCAAGGCCATCACCGAGCCCGCGCTGGATGCGGTGCGCAGCGGCGAGGTGAAGTTCGTCCCCGAGAACTGGACGACCACGTACACGCAATGGCTGGACAACATCCAGGACTGGTGCATTTCGCGCCAGTTGTGGTGGGGCCATCGCATCCCGGCGTGGTACGACGAGGCCGGCAACATCTTCGTCGGCGATACGCAAGCCGATGCGATCGCGCATTCGCCGGGCAAGCCGCAAGGCGCGTTGAAGCAGGACGACGACGTGCTGGACACGTGGTTCTCCTCCGCGTTGTGGCCGTTTTCCACGCTGGGCTGGCCTTCCGATCAGCCGGTGAAGAACGAACGCGGCGAAGTCGTCGCCGACTGGCCGCGCGACCAGATCTTCCTGCCGAGTTCGGTGCTGGTCACCGGCTTCGACATCATCTTCTTCTGGGTCGCGCGGATGGTGATGGCGACGAAGTATTTCACCGGCCGCGTGCCGTTCCGCGAGGTGTACATCAACGCGATCGTGCGCGATGCGGAAGGCCGGAAGATGTCCAAGTCCAAGGGCAACACGCTGGACCCGCTGGATTTGATCGACGGCATCACGCTGGATGCGCTGCTGGAAAAATCCACGCGCTCGCTGCTGATCCCGCAGGTGCGCGAGAAGGTAGAAAAACGCATCCGCAAGGATTATCCGGATGGCATCGCGGCGATCGGCGCGGACGCGCTGCGCTTCACCTTCACTGCGCTGGCGAGCTACGCGCGTACCATCAACTTCGACATCAAGCGCGCGGAGGGCTACAAGGCGTTCTGCAACAAGCTGTGGAACGCGGCGCGTTTCGTGTTGTTGAGCGAGTCGGGATTTGACGCGGAATGCGTTGAATCGCATTCCGCGTCCGCGAGCGCACGGTCAGGGATGGCCGGGCAAGCGCCCGGCACCAAGGATGGTTTCTTGCCAGGGACTGATGCCGAGCGCTGGATCCTGACCCGCCTGCACCACACGCTCGCCGAAGTCGAACGGCATTTCTCGACGTATCGTTTCGACCTGCTGGCGCAGTCGCTGTACGAATTCGTGTGGAACGAGTATTGCGACTGGTTCCTGGAATTGTCGAAGCCGGCGTTGAACGGCGGTGATGCGGCAGCCGCGGCCTCCACGCGACACACCCTGCTGCGCGTGCTGGAAGCCGTGCTGCGCGCGCTGCATCCGGTCATTCCCTTCATCACCGAGGAAATCTGGCAGGAGTTATTCATGCGTTCCTCCATGAACGCAAAGAACAAACCGGCATCCCTGCCGGACTCTTCAATGAAGAGCATCCTCCAGTGTTCCTATCCGCACGCGGATGAATTCGCGGTCGACGAATCCGCCAGCGCGGAGATCGAATGGTTCAAGGCCGTGCTGACCGGCGTGCGCAAAATCCGCAGCGAAATGAACATCGCGCCGGGCAGGACCATCCCGTTGCTGTTCGCCGACGGCGATGCGGACGATCGCCGGCGCGCGGACAAATTTTCCGCACAGGTTGCCTTCCTCGCGCGCAGCGAATCGCCGCGCTGGTTGCAGCAAGGCGAGGCCGAGCCGGCCGCCGCGGCAGCGGTGGTGGGATCGATGCGCGTGCTGATCCCGCTTGCCGGATTGATCGACCTGGGCGCCGAACGCACGCGCCTGAAAAAGGAAATCGCGCGCGTCGAGGGTGAAAGGAAAAAATCCGAAGGCAAGCTCGGCAACGGCAATTTTGTCGCCAACGCGCCTGCCGACGTGGTCGAGCAGGAGCGCACCCGCCTGGCGGACTGGGACATGCAGTTGAATGCGCAGCGCGAGCAACTGCGCAGGCTCGGCGACTAGTTTTCGCCGGCCAGCAACTCCATCGCCATCACGATCGCGTCCTCGCGGCCGCGGCGGGCCGGGTAATACTCTGGACGCCGTCCGATCTCGTTGAAGCCGGCGCGTTCGTACATCGCCTGCGCGACGGGATTGGACGGGCGCACTTCCAGGAACACGCGCCGCACCCGGTACATGCGCGCCAGATCCAGCATGTGCCGCAGCATGCGCGAACCCAGGCCGCGGCGCTGCTGCGACGGCGCCACGCACAGGTTCAGCAGGTGCGCCTCGTTCGCGCCGGTGGACAGGATGCCGTAGCCGAGCAGTTCGCCGTCGACCGCCTGCAGCACCCAGCACTTGTGGCCGGCGTCGAGGCAATCGCGGAAAATCCGCGGCGCCCACGGGAACTCGTACGCGGACGCCTCGATCGCAGCCACCGCATCGACGTCGCCACGCAACATCGGACGCCAGCGCGGCAGCGGATTGACGGCCACTGCGACCATTTCATCCGCTCTCCTGCGCCAGCCGCTTCAGTGCATCCCACAACGCGCCTTTGCGCGCGCGATCGACGTGCAGCACGCCCAGCGCATCCGCACGCATCACGCGTTCGGCGGCGATGTCCGCCGGCAAGGCGACCCCGCCGAATGCCAGTACGCGCACGCGCGGATCGGCTTGCGCATCGGCCAGCCGCACGCATTGCATGCCCAGCGATGCCACCGCCTCGCCGATCTTCGCGTACAGTGCGGAAAGTTCGGGACGATCGGTTTCCTCCCGCAGCGGCGCCAGCGCGATGCGGCGGTCGAAGACGGCCTGCGGAAGCTCCGTCCCGGCGGCCGTCGCCGGCGGTTCCGCGCGCAGGCGCAGCGGCGTCACGCCCAGCTCGCGCAGCAGGGCGTCCCGGGCCGGAACGGTGGCGTGCGCGTCGATCATTCCTGCGGCGGCGCCTGCCGCCGTTGCGAACGCAAGCGCCGGCGCGACAGGCGGCTGCGCATGCCCCACAAGGTCATCACCGGTCCCGACAGCACGTACAGCACCGCGATCACCAGCAGCACCGCCGCGGTATTCAGCACCAGCGCCACGATCAGCAATACCGCCAGCACGATCCACACGAACGGCACGCGGTCGTGCCGCGGCCACGCCTTGAAGCTGAAATAGCGCACGCGGCTGACCATCAGCAATCCCGCGACGACGGCCAGGATGGGCGTGAAGAAACACAGCCACGCGCCTTCGATCTGCGCGTTTTCCATGGTCCAGACGAACGCCATGCACAGGCCCGCCGCGGCGGGGCTGGCCAGCCCCTGGAAATAGCGTTTGTCGGCCACGCCGACCTGGGTGTTGAACCGCGCCAGCCGCAGCGCGGCGCAGGCGGCATACAGGAACGCCGCGGCCCAGCCGAGCTTGCCCCACAGCACGCCATAGTCGCGCAGGTACTGCAGCGACCACGTGTACAGCACCAGCGCCGGCGCCAAGCCGAAGCTGACCAGATCGGACAGCGAGTCGTACTGCACGCCGAATTCGCTCTGCGTTTTCGTCAATCGCGCGATGCGGCCGTCCATGCCGTCCAGCAGGCCGGCGATGAACACCGCGATCGCGGCGTCGGTGAAATGCCCCGCGATGGCCGCGACGATCGCGTAGAAGCCCGCGAACATCGCCCCGGTGGTGAACAGGTTGGGCAGCAGGTAGATGCCGCGGTGCGGGCGGGGCGGCTGCGGCAACGGTGGCGTGGATTCGGTCATGCGGCTGTACGATGGCGGATCGGGCCCCGGCTGCAAGTGTAATCCATCATTGTGACGCGGCAGGCTTGTCGCGGAGCCGCGGCAGTGCTATCCAGTGCGGCGAATCCCCAGCCCATGGCCGATCCGGAGACCGTCATGCCCCGTTTGCTCGTTCCCGCCGTATTCGCGTTCGCCGCGCTGGCCGTCTGCGCGACCACCGAGGCGCAGGTCTACAAATGGAAGGACGCCAACGGCACCACGCATTATTCCGACGTGCCGCCGCCCACCGGATCGAAGTACGAAAAGGTCCGGATCAGCAGCAATGTCTCGACGCCCGTGACCCCCGAACCCGCTTCCTCGAGCGCAAACGCGGCTTCGGGCGCAACCGGCGGCAATGCCGACGCCGCCAAGGCGCAGGCCGCGACCGTTTCCGACACCCCGCTCAACCGCGCCAAACTCTGCAACCAGCTCGACAGCAACATCGCGCTGCTGGGCAGCGACCAGGCCGTGACCGCGGGCGACGCCAGCACGCCGCAACAGAACATGAGCGACACCCAGCGACAGCAGGAACTGGCGACCGCGCAGGCGCAGAAGAAGCAATATTGCCAATAATCCGGAATCCGGAATCCGGAGCCGGGGCAGTGCAGCGCATCCCGGCTTCCGCATTCGATTCCGGAACCCGCGGGCTGCATCGATTCGCGACTTCGTTACAATTCCGCGTTCCGCGACGTGGAAAAGTCCCAATGCGCCTGTCCCGATTCCATCTGAGCACCGCGCGCGAGGCGCCGGCCGACGCCGAGATCGCCAGCCACAGGTTGATGCTGCGCGCCGGCATGATCCGCAAGCTGGCCGCCGGCATCTACACCTGGGCGCCGCTGGGACTGCGCGTGTTGCGCAAGGTCGAGGCGATCGTGCGCGAGGAAATGCAGCGCGCCGGCGCGATCGAGTTGTCGATGCCCTGCGTGCAGCCGCGCGAATTGTGGGAGGAATCCGGACGCTGGGAAAAATACGGCCCGACGCTCCTGAAAATGCGCGATCGCAGGGAGCAGGAATACTGCTTCGGCCCGACCCACGAGGAAATCATCTGCGATTTCTTCCGCAGCGAGATTTCCAGCTACAAGCAGCTGCCGGTCACGTTCTTCCAGATCCAGACCAAGTTCCGCGACGAAATCCGCCCGCGTTTCGGCGTGATGCGTGCGCGCGAATTCCTGATGAAGGACGCCTATTCGTTCCATTTGACGCAGGATTCGCTGGGCGAAACCTACCAGGCGATGTATGGCGCGTATTCGCGCATCTTCACCCGGCTGGGCCTGGGGTTCCGCGCGGTGGCGGCGGATTCCGGCGCGATCGGCGGCGACGTCAGCCACGAATTCCAGGTGCTGGCCGATTCGGGCGAGGATGCGATCGCGTTCTCGAACGCATCCGATTACGCCGCGAATGTCGAACTGGCCGAAGCGCTGGCGCCGGACATGGTGCGGCCGGAACCCGCGCAGGCCTTGCAGCGCGTGGACACGCCTTCGCGGAAAACCATCGAGGAAGTGAGCGCATTCCTGAAGGTGTCGCCGCAACAATGCGTCAAGACCCTGCTGGTGCGCGGGGTGGAAGGCGTGGTCGCGCTGTGCGTACGCGGCGACCACGAATTGAACGAAGTGAAGGCGTCGAAATTGCCGGAACTGGGCGGCGAATCGGTGCTCGCCCCGGAAGAACAGGTCCTGGCCGCGACCGGCGCGCACGCGGGTTCGATCGGGCCGGTCGGCCTCCCCGGCGATGTGCCGGTGATCGTGGATCGCGCGGCGGCGGTGCTGGCCGACTTCGTCTGCGGCGGCAACCGGGATGACACGCATTACACCGGCGCCAACTGGCAGCGCGACGCGCGCATCACGCGGGTGGCCGATTTGCGCAAGGTGAAGGCCGGCGATCCTTCGCCGGACGGCAAGGGTACGCTCGAGATCGCGCGCGGCATCGAAGTCGGGCACATCTTCCAGAACGGCGACAAATACACGCGCTCGATGAACGTCACGGTGCTGGATGACACCGGCAAATCGCGCACGCCGATCACCGGCTGCTACGGCATCGGCGTCTCGCGCATCGTCGCCGCGGCGATCGAACAGGGCCACGACGAACGCGGCATCGTCTGGCCCGAGCCGATGGCGCCGTGGCGGGTGGCGATCTGCATCATCAATCCCAGGAACGACCCGGCGGTCAGCCAGGCCGCGGAATCGCTCTACGCCGAACTGCGCGCGCGCGGCGTCGATGCCGCGCTGGACGATCGCGGCCTGCGTCCCGGCCCGATGTTTTCCGACATCGAACTGATCGGCATCCCGCACCGCGTCGTGGTCAGCGAACGCGGGCTTGCCGCCGGCACCTTCGAATACCGCGGGCGGCGTGATGCGGAAAGCCGGCAGCTCGACCGGCAGGAGTTGCTGGCGTTGTTCGGACCGGCGGAATAATCGGCAGCACCGATTATCGGCGGATTATCCCGGGCTGCCGCGGATCGCCGACGTGACGATTTTTGCGAAAATGCGGGATTTCGGCCAGAATAATCGGGATTGCCGATTGCCGATCCATCACGCGAACGTCGAAACGGCATTCATCCGACCTCAACCATCGAATGGGAGCCGTCATGGCCGTCGACCTGAAAACGATGAACCACACCCAGCTCAACGAGCTGATCAAGCGTGCCGAATCACGCAAGAACGACCTGCGCAAACAAAGCGTCGCCAAGGTGCGCGCCAAGGTGGATGCATTGATCAAGGCCGAAGGCTTCACCTTCGCCGAGCTGTACGGCGGCCGCCGCGGCAAGCGCGGCAAGGTCGCGCCGAAATACCGCAATCCCGCCAATCCGTCGGAAACCTGGTCCGGCCGCGGCAAGCGCCCGCGCTGGTTCAATGCCGCGCTGAAAGCCGGCAAATCCGAAAAAGGCATGCTGATCAAATAATCGGCCAAGGCCGATTCATCGATCATTGCAAGGCAACGCAGGCCATGGACGGCCGTGTCGAAGCGAGCCTTTCAACGCTGCACGCGATGCCGCGCCGACGCGGCCGAGCGCGCGAGCAAGACGCGACCTTGCGATGAGGTCGCAACTGGATGCCGGCCTGCGCCGGCATGACGAACAAGAACAAGCATCGCGCGGCAGCGAGCGGAACCACGACAACCCTGCGACAAGCCGCCGGGTGCCCGACTGCTCCGGAACAACAAGCCTGTGGCGCCTCAAAGGCTCCGTCGCGGCGCGATCAACAGGTCGCCGAACAGCAACCCCGCCACCAGCGAGATCAGCAGCGTCACCAGCAGCACGGCGGTTTCCGCGCCCATGCCCACTTCGCGCGTCAGCAGGTAGGACACGCTGCGGAATCCGACGCTGCCCGGCACCAGCAGCAGGATGCCGGGTTCGCGCACCAGCGCCCCCGGCCTGCCGGCGAGGCGCGCATACAGGTTGCCGAGCGCACCGAGCAGCAGCCCGCCGAGGAACACGCCGAACGCCGGCCCGAACGCATCGCCGCCGAAATGGCTGACGAGGTAACTCACGACGACCGCCGCGATCACCAGGGCGTAATCGCGGCGCGCGGCCTGGAACAGCATCGCGAAGGCGAGCGCGCCGACCAGCAACGCCGGCCACTGCGACCATTCCGGCAACCGCGGCAACGGTTGTGCCGCCGGCACGATGTGCAGCAGCGCGCACACCTGCGACGCGGCGACCGTGCCGAAGGTCAGCTTCAACAACGTGGCGAACGCGCTGGCCATGCGCGACACGCCCGAGACGAGGTGCTGGCTGGACAGCTCGCGCACCGCGTTGGTCAGGGTCATGCCGGGCACCAGCACGATCAATGCGGAGATCACCACCGATTTCAGCGCCAGCGGCACGATCCACGCGCTGACCGCTGTGGCGATGAACGTGGCCAGCAGCGCCGCGATGGCCTCGCTGGCGGCGGCCAGCCGCGGCCTTCCGGAACCCGCGATGCTCAACAGCCCGATCAGCAGGCCGATGCCGCCGGCCACGGCCGCATCCACCCACGCGGTGCCGAACAGCACCGCCACGCTCGCCGCGGCCAATCCGTAGGCGAGCACGATCGCGGCCAGCGCGGGACGCGACAGCGGGCGGCCGAGCTCGTGCAATTCCCCGAAACCGTCCGACAACTGCATGCTGCCGTCGATCACGCGGTCGGCGATTTCGTCGGCACGGCACAGGCGCGCGAGGTTGACGTCGCCGGGCGCCATCCGCAGCACCTGCGTGATCTGCGCCAGACCATCGCCACCACGCTCGCTGAAGGACACCACGGTCGAGGTGGGTGTGGAAAGCGTCTCGCACACCAGCCCGAGCTTGCGCGCGACCTGGTCCACCGCCTGCTCCAGCCGCGGCGCGGCGGCGCCGTACTGGTGCAGGCGGCGCGTCAGTTCGATCACGAAACCGATGCGTGCGCGGCTGACGGGTTCGAGCGCGTTCATCCGTCGCGGGCGTTCATGGCACGGCGCGCACTTTCAGCGTCGCGCCTTCCACCTCGACGACCTCCACCCTCGCGCCCGCCGGCAGGTCCGGTCCTTCGACCAGCCATTGCCCGTCGCCGACGCGCGCCTTGCCGCGGCCGTTGACGATCGCGGTTTCCAGCACGTAATGCTGCCCGAGCATGCGTGCGCCGCGGCGATTGAGCAGCGCGGCTTCCGGCGCGGCTTCCTTCTGCAGGCGCGGCCGCACGAATTTCCAGTAGAGGATGCAGGAAAGGAAGGCGAGCAGCGCGAAGCACACCGCCTGCGCCAGCACGCCCAGGTTCGGCAACGCGAAAACGATCACGCCCATCGCCGCGGCGGCGATGCCGATCCACAGCAGGAAATAGCCGGGCGCCAGCACTTCGCCGGCGATCAGCACCAGCGCCAGCACCCACCACAGGTAATGCACGGGGATATTCATGCCCACACCTCAAGCCTGCGGCGGCGTCTGCAGGCGCGCCGCACCGCGTTGTTCGCCCTGCCTCGACATCGCCTCTTTCGCGATCTCGGCGATGCCGGCCAGCGAACCGAGGATGCCGGTGGCTTCCACCGGCAGCAGCAGCATCTTCTGGTTGGGCGAATCGGCCATCGCCTTCAACGCCTCCACGTACTTGCCGGCGACGAAATAATTGAGCGCGTTGATGTCGCCGTGTTCGATCGCCACCGACACCACTTCGGTCGCCTTCGCTTCCGCGGCGGCGAGGCGTTCGCGCGCTTCGGCTTGCCGGAACGCGGCTTCCTTTTCGCCCTCGGCGGACAGGATCACCGATTGCTTTTCGCCCTCGGCTTTCAGGATCGCGGCCTGGCGCAGGCCTTCGGCTTCCAGGATGTTGGCGCGCTTCTCCCGCTCGGCCTTCATCTGCCGCGCCATCGAATCGACCAGGTCGCGCGGCGGCTGGATGTCCTTCAATTCCACGCGCGTGATCTTGATGCCCCACGGATGCGTGGCCTCGTCGGCCACCTTCAGCAGCCGCGCGTTGATCTCGTCGCGCTTGGACAGCGACTCGTCCAGATCCAGCGAACCCAGCACCGTGCGGATGTTGGTCATGATCAGGTTCGTCGTCGCCAGCTCGAGGTTGGCGACTTCGTAGGCGGCCTTGGCCGCATCCAGCACCTGGTAGAACACCACGCCGTCGACCTTGACCACCGCGTTGTCCTTGGTGATCACGTCCTGCGAGGGAATCGCCAGCACCTGTTCCATCATGTTGATCTTGCGCCCGACCGCCTGATAGATCGGGACGAGGAAGTGCAGCCCCGGCTCCAGCGTCGCGGTGTACTTGCCGAAGGTTTCCACCGTCCACTCCCAACCCTGCGGCACGATCCGCACCAGCTTGGCGATCGCGATCACCACCACCACTACCAGCAGCAGCCCCAGCACGGCGCCCATGACGTTTCCCTGATCGATGAAGTGCGCAAAGTATAAGACGCGCCGGCGTCGCGACGTTTGCATGCCCGCACATGACCGATGGCAGGGACATCTCGACAGCCCGGCATTCTGCCGTCATGCTCGGCGCACCGCAGCGAGGGCCCGGGGATGAATGCAGCGGACGACGAACGCGACGGCGCTTCGGAAACCGTCCCGCACGCAGGTTACGCACGCCGCATCGGCCCGTGGTCGGCGGCGGTGGTGGTGGTCGGCGGTGTGGTCGGCTCGGGCATCTTCGTGACGCCATCGTCGATCGCGCAGCAAACCGGTTCCGGCGCGGAGCAGT
>JAFEEJ010000169.1 GCA_018241145.1 Pseudomonadota bacterium
GGTCGCGGCCAATCCGATCCCCGCCGACCGTACCCGCTGGGGCGCATTCGACCAGCTGGGCGAGAAAAGCTTGAACGACCAGCACGCCATCGTGCTGCAGGCCGACACGAATGCCGACCACGCGGCCGCCGGTTCGGTCGAGCAGAAGATCGGCTGGTTGTGGCGTTCCGGCATGGACGAGGCGGCGGTGGAAAAGGCCGGTTACCAGCCGATCCAGCCGGAGCTCGAAAAGATCGCGTCGATCAAGGACACGAATGACCTGGTCGGTTATCTCGGCGACATCGCTGCACGCGGCCAGGGTTTCCTTTTCGACTTCAGCTCGGGCGCGGATTTCAAGAATTCCAAGATGCAGATCGCCTTCGCCACGCAGGGCGGCCTCGGCCTGCCGACCAACGAGTACTACACGCAGGCGCAGTACGAGCCGATCCGCAAGGCCTACACGCAATACATCGCGAAGATGCTGGAGTTGACCGGCGCCCAGCCGGCCGACGCGCAGCAACAGGCTCAACAGGTGCTCGGCCTGGAAACACGGCTGGCCAAGGCTTCGCTCTCGCCGACCCAGATGCGCGATCTTGACAACCAGTACCACTTTGTCAGTTTCGCCGATGCCGACAAGCTGACGCCGAACTTCCGCTGGGAAAAATTCTTCGCGACGCAGGGCGCGGCGACCGGCAAGGGTTTCTCCCTTTCGCAACCGGCCTTCTTCACCGAAATGGGCAAGATGCTGGCCGATGTTCCGGTCGCGCAATGGCAGGCCTACCTGCGCTTCCACGAAATCGACGGCGCCGCGCCGTTCCTGTCCAAACCGTTCCAGGATGCGAGCTTCGCCTTCAACGACCAGACCCTCAACGGCCAGAAGGAAATGAAACCACGCTGGAAACGCGTGCTGGGCGCGGTCAACCAGTCGATGGGCATGGGCCTGGGCGAGCTGTACGTCGCCAGGTATTTCCCGCCGCAATCCAAGGCACGCGCGGAAGTGCTGGTGAACAACGTGCGCGATGCGTTGAAGACGCGCATCGAGAACCTCGACTGGATGAGCGCCGAGACCAAACGGAAAGCCATCGAGAAGTGGAGCCTGTTCCTGCCGAAAATCGGCTACCCCGACAAGGATGAATGGCGCAACTGGTCGGGGCTGAAGATTTCTCCCGACGACTATTTCGGCAATGTCGAAGCCGCAGCCAGGTACAACTACGACTACGACATCGGCAAGATCGGCAAGCCCACCGACCGCAGGGAATGGGGCATGACGCCGCAGACGGTCAACGCCTACTACGACCCGTCCACCAACACCATCAACTTCCCCGCCGCGATCCTGCAACCGCCCTTCTTCTATGCGAGCGGCGACGACGCGATCAACTACGGCGCCATCGGCGCGGTGATCGGCCACGAGGCCAGCCACGGCTTCGACGACCAGGGCAGCCAGTTCGACGGCTACGGCAACCGCGCCGACTGGTGGACCAAGCAGGACAAGGCGAAATTCGATGCGCGCACGGACCTGCTGGCCAAGCAGTTCGATGCCTATTCGCCGTTGCCGGGCAAGCATGTCAACGGCAAGCTGACGCTGGGCGAGAACATCGCCGACCTCGGCGGCCTCAACATTTCCTACGACGCGCTGCAGGCCGCGTTGAAACAGGATCCGAAGGAAGCGGACGCGAAGATCGACGGCATGACCGAAGACCAGCGTTTCTTTCTCGCCTTCGCGCGTGTGTGGGGCGGCAGCATTCTGCCGCAGCGCCAGGAGGTCCTGCTCAACATCGATCCGCATTCGCCGGCGCAATTCCGCGCGATCGGCGCGCCGTCCAACATGCCCGCCTTCGCCGAGGCGTTCCAGTGCAAGGCCGGCGACAAGATGGTGCGCAGCGGCGCGCAGCAGGTGAAGATCTGGTAAGCCGGAAGCTGGTTTCATCGGGTGCGGTATCTGGACAAATTCGTCTGGAACGAATTTGAACAACCGAAGGTTGGCCCGATGGGCAAAGTCCATGGATGGACTTTGTAATCTGTCCTGCGGCTTTCCCCCAAAGCGGATTCCGGATCGCCGCTTGGGCACGTCCGAAATGAGGAGCAACCAAGAACGCCACGCGCGAGCGTGGCGTTTTTCTTTCGATCCGGCGCATCGGCGACGACGACCCTCGCCCTCTCGGGTTGTCCGGCCCTGACTTTCGACACTGCCTGCCGGCTGCGGCGCTGGTAGCCTAGATGGGTTGTGCGCCGCGCCCGTGGCTGCGGCGAATCCGTCTTCCATCCACCTCCAAGAGGTTTCCATGAACAAGCGTGTGCTGAAACCCGTTGCACTGGCCGTGGCCCTGGCGCTCGGCATCGGATCGGCCGCAGCCGCTTCCAATTTCGACATGAGCGATCTGAACAAGAACATCAACCCGTGCCAGGACTTCAACGGCTACGTCAACGCGAAATGGCTGGCGGCCAATCCGATCCCGGCCGATCGCAGCAGCTGGGGCGCGTTCGACAAGCTGGCCGAGGACAGCCTCAACACCCAGCACACGATCGTCGAGGATGCGGCGAAGAATGCGGCAACCGCCAAGCCCGGTTCGATCCAGCAGAAGATCGGCTGGTACTACCAGTCCGGCATGGACGAGGCCGCGATCAACAAGGCCGGTTTCGATCCGATCAAGCCGGAACTCGCGAAGGTCGACGCGCTGAAAACGCCGCAGGACATCGTCGGCTACCTCGACGACAGTTTCGCGCGCGGCCAGGGCGATCTCTTCAGCTTCGGGCGTGCAGCGGACTTCAAGCATTCCGAAACGCAGATCGCCTACGCCTACCAGGGCGGCCTCAGCCTGCCCACGAAGGAGTACTACACCAAGACCGACGCCGACAGCGTAAAGCTGCGCGACGAATTCACCGCGCACGTCGCGAAGATGTTCGAGCTGACCGGCGTGTCGACGGCCGATGCGCAGAAACAGGCCAGGGACGTGCTGGCGTTCGAGACGCGCCTCGCCAAGGCATCGCTGGCACCGGTGGACCTGCGCAAACCGGAGAACCAGTACCATTTCGTCAGCGTGGCGCAAGCCGACAAGGTGACGCCGCGCTTCTCGTGGGACGACTTCATCAAGGCGCAAGGCGCCAACGTCACCAACGGCTTCTCCTTGTCGCAGCCGGCGTTCTTCGCGGAAGTGGACAAGATGCTGGGCGACGTGCCGGTATCGCAGTGGCAGTCCTACCTGCGCTACCACGTGATCGAGAACGCCGCGCCGGCGCTGTCCGACACCTTCCAGAACGCGCATTTCGATTTCTACAACAAGACGCTGATCGGCCAGAAGCAGATCAAGCCGCGCTGGAAACGCGTGCTCGCCGAGATCAACAGCGACGGCAGCGGCATGGGCATGGCGCTGGGCGAGCTGTATGTCGCGAAGGAGTTCCCGCCGGAAGCCAAGCAGCGCGCGCTGGTGCTGGTCGACAACGTGCGCAACGCGCTGAAGGCGCGCATCGAGAACCTCGACTGGATGAGCGATGCGACCAAGCAGAAGGCAATCGAGAAGTGGAACACCTTCCTGCCCAAGATCGGCTATCCGGACAAGTGGCGCGACTGGAGCGGGCTGACGCTGACGCCGGACAACTACTACGCCAACATCGCCGCGGCGACCAGGTTCGACTACCAGTACGAGATGGGCAAGGTCGGCACGCCCACCGACCGCCACGAATGGGGCATGACGCCGCAGACGGTCAACGCGTACTACAACCCCACCGACAACACCATCAATTTCCCGGCCGCGATCCTGCAACCGCCGTTCTTCTATGCCAACGGCGACGACGCGATCAACTACGGCGGCATCGGCGCGGTGATCGGGCACGAAGCCAGCCACGGCTTCGACGACGAGGGCAGCCAGTTCGATGCGCAGGGCAACAACGTCAACTGGTGGACCAAGGCCGACCGCGACAAGTTCGATGCGCGCACGCACAAGCTGGTCGAGCAGTTCAACGGCTATTCGCCGCTGCCGGGCGTGCACGTCAACGGCCAGTTGACCCTGGGCGAGAACATCGGCGATCTCGGCGGACTCAACTCCGCCTACGACGCACTGCAAATGGCGCTGAAGAACAACCCGAAGGAAGCGAGCGGGAAGATCGACGGCATGACCGAGGACCAGCGCTTCTTCCTGAACTGGGGGCGGGTGTGGCGCGAAAACATGCGTCCGGAATTGATGAAGGTGCTGGTGAACAGCAATCCGCATGCGCCTTCGCAATTCCGCGCGATCGGTGCGCCGTCCAACATGCCCGCCTTCGCCGAAGCATTCCAGTGCAAGGCCGGCGACAAGATGGTGCGCAGCGGCGCGCAGCAGGTGAAGATCTGGTAACCCGGAGACCGGGAAAAACGTACTAACGAAGTCGTCATTCCGGGGCCGTCCGCGGCTTCATCGCGGACGGAACCCGGAATCCAGCTTTGGGTTTCCCGGGGAAAAGACTCCGTATTCCCGTTTTCGCGGGGTGACGAGCAAAACACCGCGCAAAAGAGCGGCGTTTCTTATTCAGGCTGATGATGCCCTGCCGTTTCGTCGTTGCAATTGAAGCGCGAGTGCATTGCGCGGCCGGTGAGCGCCCAGCCATGGTCGCCGTACGCCCACGTCCAATTTTGGAACAGATTGCCGGCACAAGTAGAAACGGACCAGCTGTCGCCGTAGGCTGGTGACTTCTCATCCGTGGGGACGACAGGCGCATCATGGTCCGGCGTCGGCTTTGCGGGAATGGGACGGTAGCGCACGGACCGTATGGTGAATTTTCCGAGCTTGTCGAGAGACAAGTCGGAAACACTTCCGGAGTCGGACGTTCCTTTTTTCGACTGCTCCAGCAGAAACGTCCGCATGCGATCGAAATCCGCACTTCCCTTGGGTACGGAGCGGACAGAAGTGATCGTCATCATATCCGGTGAGGTTTGCGGCGTTGACGCATTGGAACCCTGCGCCAGCATCATGCATATTGATGCGCTCAAGGCTGTCGAAACGAAACGCTTCATGACCGACCTCCCCTGTCCCTGCCCGGCATGAAAGCTATCGCCGCGGTCACATCCTACCATCGAAGCGATAATACGCCTTACGGCCGCCGCGCCAGCTCCGGGTTTTCCTTGGTCACCGGCATCAGGTCCTTCTTGGAGACACCCAGCCACAGCAGGATCGGGTTGGCGAAGAAGATCGAGGACAGCGTGCCGACCACGATGCCGATCAGCATGGTGATGGCGAAGCCGTGCACCGCGGGGCCGCCGAAGAAGTACAGCGCGGCCATGGTGATGCCGGTGAACAACGAGGTGATGATGGTACGCGACAGCGTGTTGTTGATCGCGCGGTTGAGCACATCGGCCGGCTCGGCCTTGCGCGAGGACCGGAACAGTTCGCGCACGCGGTCGAACACCACCACCTTGTCGTTGATCGAATAACCGACCACCGCCAGCACCGACGCCAGCACGGTCAGGTCGAACTCGCGCTGCACGGCTGCGATGATGCCGACCGTGATCAGGGTGTCGTGCACTTCGCTGGCCACCGCCGCGACCGCAAAGCGTTTCTCGAAACGCATGCCGAGGTAGACCATGATGAAGACGATCACCACGATCACCGCGATGATGCCGCTGTTGCGCAATTCGGCGCCGACCTGCGGGCCGACGAAGTCCGGCGGCCGCGACAGGGCCACGTCCGAACGTTTGGTCTGCAAGGCCTTCAGCACGTCCGCGGCGACGCGATCCGGCTTGACCACCCCGCCCACGATCGCGGAAGGATCGGCCTTGGGTTGCAGGCGGATCGAGATCTCGCGCGTGCCGCCGAGGCTCTGCACCACCGCGTTCTCGAACCCGGAAGTCGCCAGCGCGCCGCGCACCTCGCCCACGTCCACCGGCTGCTGGTAGGTGACCTGCACCAGCACGCCGCCGGTGAAATCCAGCCCGTAGTTCAGCCCGCGCACGGTGATGAAGAAGATCGAGACGATGATCAGCAGCACCGAAATGGTGACGCTGACCTTGCCCCATCGCAGGAAGTCGATATTGCTGTGCGGATCGAAGATTTCCATGCGCTTATACCGAGAGTGTCTTCAGCTTGCGGCCGCCGTGGATCGCCGCGGTGATGGCGTGCGTGACCGTCACCGAGGTGAACAACGAGGTCAGGATGCCGATGAACAGGGTGATGCCGAAGCCCTTGATCGCGCCGGAACCCAGCGTCATCAGGCCGAGCGCCGCCAGCAGGTGGGTGACGTTGGCATCGAGAATCGTGGACCAGGCCTTGTCGTAACCCGCGCGGATCGAGGCCAGCGGCGTGGAGCCGTTGCGCAATTCCTCGCGGATGCGTTCGCAGATCAGCACGTTGGCGTCGATGGCCATGCCCAGCGTCAGCACGATACCGGCGATGCCGGGCATGGTCAGCGTCACGCCGATCGCCGACATCACCGCGATCAGGATCACCAGGTTGAAGAACAGCGCGACGTCGGCGACCAGGCCGAACAACTTGTAGTAGACCGCCGCCGCAACCAGCACCAGCAGCAGGCCGAGCATCACCGCGCGCTCGCCCTTGCGGATGTTGTCCTGCCCCAGCGACGGACCGATCACGCGCTGCTCGACGATGTCGGTGGGCGCGGCCAGCGAACCGGAACGCAACAGCACCGCCAGCGTCTGCGCTTCCTCCTGGCTCAGCCCGGTGGTCTGGAAGCGCTTGCCGAACACGCCCTGGATGGTGGCGTTGTTGATCACTTCCTCGGTGGTCTTGTAGCTGTGCACTTCCTTGCCGTCGACGATTTTCGTTTCCTGCACGCGATCCACGTACACCACGGCCATCGGCTTGCCGACGTTCTGCGTGGTGAAATCGAGCATCTTGCGCGCGCCGGCCGAATTCAGTTCCACGCTGACGTCCGGCATGCCGCTCTGCTGGTCGTAACCCTGCGAGGCATCCACCAGCTCGTCGCCGCTGACGATGACCTTCTTCTTCAACACGTACGGCCGCCCGTCCTTGCCGTGATAGAGGCGGTCCTCGGGCGGCACGTTTCCGGATTTCTCGGCTTCGACCGGATTCACGTCGAGATCGTTGGCGTGGTATTCCAGCGTGGCGACGGCGCCGAGGATCTTCTTGGCCTCGGCGGTGTCCTGCACGCCCGGCAGTTCGACCACGATGCGCGAATCGCCCTGCTGCTGGATCAGCGGCTCGGACACGCCCAGCGAATTGATGCGGTTGCGCAACGTGGTGACGTTCTGGCGGATGGTGTTCTCGGCCAGCGTGCGCAGCACCTCGGGTTTGATGGTGGCCTGCAATGCCGGCGCTCCGCCCGGCGTGGTGGTGTCGGTGATCACCAGGTCCTGCGAATCCGCGCCGATCGCCTGCGCCGCCGCGTCACGGTCGGCGGTCGAACGCAACACCACCTGCACGCCCTGCCCGCTCGGCACGGCCGAGTCGTAGTGGATGTTCTTTTCCCGCAGCAGCGAACGGATGTCGTCCAGATAGCGTTGCTGCTGCTTCTGCACCACCGCGCTCTGGTCCACCTGCATCAGGAAGTGCACGCCGCCCTGCAGGTCGAGGCCGAGCGGCATCGCGTGTGCGCCGATCGCCTGCAACCAGGACGGCACGGTGCTGGCGAGATTGAGCGCCACCGTGTAGTTGTCGCCGAGCGTGGTGCGCAACGTATCGGACGCGCGCAACTGCACGTCGGTGTTGGCGAAGCGCGCCAGCAGGCGGTCGCCCTCGATGGCGACATCCTGATACGGGATCTTCGCCTGCGTCAGTGCGTCCTGCGCCTTCTTCTGCACGGCCGCGTCGATGGTGTAGCCGCGGTTGGCCGAAACCTGCACGGCCGGTTGCGGGCGGAACACGTTGGGCAAGGCGTACAGCAGCCCCAGCGCGAGCACGACCGCGACCAGCGCGTATTTCCAGCGGGGAAAGTCGCTCATGGATGTTTGCTGCCGGAATCGGTAATGGAAACTGTCGACATCAGGACGACTTGAGGGTGCCCTTGGGCAACACCTGCGTGATCGCAGCCTTCTGCACGCGGATGATCACGTTCGGCGCGACTTCCACGCCGACCAGCGAATCGCCGATCTCGTCCACCCGCCCGGCGATGCCCGCGGCGATCACCTCGTCGCCCTTGGCCAGCTGGCTAAGCATGGCGCGCACTTCCTTCTGCCGCTTCATCTGCGGGCGGATCAGCATGAAATAGAAGATGCCGAAAAGGATCAGCAGCGGCAGGAAAGTGATCAACGGATTGGAGGCCGGCGCGGCGGCGGGCGCGGCGGCGGCGTGTGCGACTGGGATCAGGGAAAGACTCATCATGGCTCCGGCGTCGGGCGGCTCATCTGCATGAGCGGCCTGCAAAAAGACGGCGGATTATGCCATGCGCGGGCCCCGCCCGCATGGCGGCGCGGCGTTCGACGCGGTTTCCCGCGCTTTGCGATAATCGCCGCATTTCCAGCGGATCCGCGCAGCCATGCAGCACCTCACCGTGATCACCACCGGCGGCACGATCGACAAGGTGTACTTCGACGCCAAGTCGGATTACCAGATCGGCGCGCCGCAGATCGGCGGCATCCTGGAACAACTCGGGGTGGCGTTCGCGTTCGAGGTGGTCCCCGTGTTGCGCAAGGACAGCCTGGAATTGACCGACGCCGATCGCACGGCGATCCGGTCCACCATCGAGCAGCAGGCTGGCCGGCACGTGCTGGTGACCCACGGCACCGACACCATGGTCGAGACAGCGCGCGCGCTGCAGGACATTCCGGACAAGGTGATCGTGCTGACCGGCGCGCTGAATCCCGCGCGCTTCCAGGGTTCCGATGCGGTGTTCAACATCGGCTGCGCGGTCGGCGCGGTGCAGGTGCTGGAACAGGGCGTCTGGATCGCAATGAACGGCCGCATCTGGAATCCGCGCCAGGTGCGCAAGAACCGCGAAGCCAATCGCTTCGAGGAAAACCTGTAGGCCTTTCCAAAAAAAAACCCGGCCGTTGCCAGCCGGGTCAGGATGAAACGTCTGTTGCGCGCAATCGCTGCCGTTACGGCCCTGCGCTGAATTTGGAAAGATCCAGACTGCCGAGGCCGGTCGCCCAGTCCCACCCGGGTCGCGCGATGTAGCCGTGATTGTTGCCGGAGCGCACGTCGTGGAAGTACGAGGCCGGGAGGGCATACAACTGCTGGCCCGCCGCCGTCATCGGATCGACCGCGCCGTTGCCGAGCAGGCGTGCCCACGAACCCGTGAACAACGGCGCCGACAGGCTGGTGCCGCCCACCTGCACATAGCCACCGTTGGCGGAGACGTAAATGATCGCGCCGGTGGTGGGGTTGGCGTCGAACGCCACGTCGGGGCCACGCGAACCCTTGTAGGTGCCGTAGGTGCGCGAATTCTGCCACGACGGCGCGGATTCGAACGAACTCGGGCTGCCGCCGGAACTCGCCCATACCGTTTCGCGCCCGTAGGTGCTGGACGTGGCGTTCAAGGTGGTGCCGGACGCCGCGATCACGTAAGGCGAACTCGCCGGATAGCTGGCCGAATTCTTGGCCGGCGGGAACCCGAACGCCACGCATTCGTCGGCACCTCGATCGCCCGTCGAGATCGAGAACGTCTGCCCCTGCGCCTGCCCGATCATGAACAGCGCGTCATCGGCCTGAGCGGATCCATCGCCGCCCTGCCCGCTATCCTGGTAACGCTCGCACTCGCCGAACGATCCATTGATCACCGACGCCAGCGGAATGGTCGCCGGGGGATCGATGATCGCATTCAACGACGTGGTGATCGAGCTGTTGTAGCCACCGTACGCCGCGTAGAACGTGAGGCTCTTGACGCCACCGCTCATGCTGACGATGTCCTGGCTGTCCAGATCCCATTCGATCGACCCCTCGTCGAAACTGTCGCAGGTCGGATCGTCCGTCCGGGTGATGCCGCTGTTGTAACCGCCGTAATCGGTGCAGACGACATTCGTGGTGGTCGCGGCCAGTCCGTTGTCGGATTCGAATTGCGCCAGGTCACCCAGCGTCGGCGCCATGCTGCCCCAGCCCCACACCGCAGTGTCCACGCCGCTGGCGGGATTCAGGCCGGACGCGCCATAGATCACGGGGAAGTCCAGCGGATTGTGGCCGCTCAGCGCGGCCGTGTTCGACTGATTGACGACCGCAAACGTATGCGCCATGTGCACGCCCTGCAGGCCGAGCACCGCCTGCACGCTGTCGCGCAGCGACGCCGGGATCCGGATGTCGGTCGTGTTGGCGAAACTGTCGCGGCCATCGTGCGTGCGTACCTGCGCGAACGAGGTGTTGAACGCA
>JAFEEJ010000170.1 GCA_018241145.1 Pseudomonadota bacterium
GAGTCTTGCGGCGCGATCTCGCAAGAGCCGAACCCTCACCCGCCCACCTCATGCGTTTGTGAACCAGGCGCTTTGCACAAGCATTTCGCAAACGCGTGAGGTGGGCACCCTCTCCCGAGGGGAGAAGGGAAAGCAGTTACATCCTTCCCGGCTCCAGCGGCCGCTGGCGGTGCATCACCGCCCATTCGGCGTGTTCGGCCAGCGCGGCTTCGCCCAGCGCGCGCAGGATTTCACGCTGTTCGTCCGGATCGTTCGCGTTGTCGAGCTGCGCGCGCGCGTCGGTGAAGATGCGCTGCATGAAGCGGTACTGCTTGATCAGTTCCTTGTCGGCCTTGCGGTAGGCATAGGCTTCGCGCACCGCCGAGGCCACCGAGAACACCGCCATGACCACGATCAGGTCGTTTTTCGTGTCCGATGACAGGCGGTACGCGAACACCGCCAGCACCACGCTGATGGCGATGCCGGCGTACAGGCTGATCGCGCCGACCAGTTCGGTGAGGCGATGCGTGCGTTCGCGTTGCGCGGTCTTGCGGTGGTAATAGCCGAGCTGCCCGACGTGTCCCTTGTCGCCGACCCATTCCCGGATCACCTGACGCACGTCGCCTTCGCCGCGCGGCGCAGGTTCGTCCAGGCCGGCGCTGCGCATCACGTTGCGGGTCCAGCCCAGTTCGATGTCCTGTTTCTGCAACAGGCTGTCGTGCGCGAATTCGGGGTCGTTGGTCAGCGAGATGCCGGCGCGCCGCCAGTAGCCCTGCACGCGCAGGCCTTACGCCAGCGCGCGGTAATCGAGGTACTTGCGGTGCCAGCCGCGCTTGCGCGCGATCGTGCTGATCACGATGCCGGTGACGAACAACAACAGGAACACGTAGATCATGTAATCGTGCGCGTTGAGGTTGTCGTACACCGCGAACGCGATGCCCATCAGCGCGGCGACGGTGTAGGTGATCCGCATCGCCAGCAGCACGCGCTTCTGGAAGTGCACGGCCAGCCAGTCGGCGGCGTGGAACAACGCGCCGATCGCGCCCGCGCGTTCGCCGTTCGCGGCTTCGATCCTTTCGCGATATTTCAATGCATCGGCGTTGAATTCCTCGGCGTGTTCGAACATCGCCTGGAATGCGCGCGGCATCGGCGCCTCCGGCGCGCCGGTTTCGCTGCCGTCGCGCCACAGCAATTGCCCCGCCTGCAACGGCGGCTGCGGCGCGCCGTCCGCCTCGTCGCGCGAGCACACCAGATGCGCCACCAGGCGTTCGTCGCCGCCGCCGAGGTGGTGCAGCACGCGGCGACGCTCGATATGCCCCGGCATCGCGCCGCCGAGGTAGTACTCCACCACCTGCGCGGTGCCGCCCAGCAGGCCCGTGCTTTTGCCGTCCCAGATCGCCAGCAGCAGGTGGCAATGCCGCGCCACGAACGCGCCGGCCTGCGCGTACTGCCGATTGCGCTCGATGCCCGATTGCGCGATGTCGGCCAGCGTGTGGCCCGGCAGCAGCGGCAACGGGATCACGTGCGCCTGCGCGCACAGCGATTCGAACGCGGCGTGCGTATCCGCGTCGGCGAAATCCTGCGCGTACATGTCGCGTGGCAGCGGCAGCGGTGCGATCAGGCGCGCACCGAGCTTCAGCCCTTCCTGCGCCACCCATTGGTCGCCGCCCTCGGCCAGCGCCGACAGCACCACCAGCGGCGAACGCGGGAACCCGCGTTGCAATTGCAAAAGGAAATCCCGCACGCGCTGCCGGATCATCCCGGTTTCGCGCGCGGGAATGTTGCGATGGCTGGTGACGCCGATGACCAGTGGCGTGGCGATGGCGCTCACTCTGTGCTCCCTGGGTTACGCAATGGACCGCATTATCGCTTCCAATGGCGCCCATCAAGCGCCGCCCTTCCAACATCGTTATTCCGGACGCCGCTCAGCGGCGATCCGGAATCTGCTTTTCGATCACATCGACGTGGATCAGAAGCAGATTCCGGGTTCCCTCGCCGATGAAACCGGCGATGGCCCCGGGATGACGAATTTGGAATTTCGTCGACTCGCTCTCATATGCCTCACTCGCAATGTCGTCATTCCGGACGCCGCTCAGCGGCGATCCGGAATCTGCCCTTCGATCACATCACGCGGATCAGAAGCAGATTCCGGGTTCCCTCGCCGATGAAACCGGCGATGGCCCCGGAATGACGAATTTGGAATTTCGTCAACTCGCTCTCATATGCCTCACTCTCAATGTCGTCATTCCGGACGCCGCTCAGCGGCGATCCGGAATCTGCTTTTCGATCACATCAACGCGGATCAGAAGCAGATTCCGGGTTCCCTCGCCGATGAATCCGGCATGGCCACGGAATGACGGCCTTGGAGGAATCGACGCTTGCAAGCAGCATCCTGTCGTGCGCCGTTGCGGCGGGATTGCCGCGGTGAAACAGCGATGAAGCGATGGCGCGCGTTGCGTCTTCACGGCGAAACGCCGCGCCGGATTGAGTGGTTTAGTTGTTGTGTATGTGTGGACCGACCGCCTGATTCGTCGGGTCTGGTTGGGATGGCTGGCTGCTATATTGCACGCCGTTGGAAGTCACGACGATGGCATACGGGTAAATGCCGCTCTGGCCGCCGTCCATGATGCTGATTTGTCCGTTGCTGATCTGCTTGTTCGTGAAAACCACGGGCGGCAGTCCCACTACATTGGTGAACGTGAACGCCTGGCCGGAAGAGGAAGGTGTCCAAGTGATCATGGAATTGCTGGCGCTCACCGGTTGCGATTCCGGATTGATGCTGACAGGCGGGTTATTGCTCGTGTTGAGCGAGACGGAAATGTTGGGCATGGTGCACCTCCAGTTTGATGAAGCGGCGGCGCTGAAGGCGGGCCGCGGCGCCTTGTTGCAATGCATGTTCGTCATCGGATTGCAGAATCCGATGTTCGTCGTTTCCTTCAATGGCTCGCGGTTTCCGGTTCCGCGCCCGTTTGGGCGCGGTCTCGTTTTTCTGTGGCGACGGCATTCGTTGAACCGGCTTCGCCTTGTGCCACGCCGGTTCGCATGAGTTGGGCGATGCGCTGCTGAAATGCTGTGTTGGGCGGGTAGTCGATGTGGCTGTTTGCCAGCAGCGACACGAAATCCGGTGTGCGATAGCCCATCGCATTCAGCTTCGCAATCACCGGTCGTGCGGCATCGGTCTGGTCGAGCCGCAGCAGCGCTTCAACGTACGCGGCCAGGAAGTTGGGATCGTCTCCCGAGCGCAGCGCAGGCTGCAGCAAGTCGCGCGCGCGCGTCCACATGCGTAACGCATCTGTGGTGGCGCTGCTTTGCGCGGCGATCTGGCCGAGCAGGAGTTGCGCCTGTGCCTCCAGCAGCAGTGAACTGCGGTCATCCGGAGCCTTGGTGCGCAAGTTTTCGATGATGCCAAATGCGGCTTTCGTGGAAACCGCTGCCGCCGGGATATTGTTGTGCGTCAGTTGCAGCCGCGCGTTTTCCAGTTGTGCTTGAGACAGATAGCGTTGGAAGTCACCGCTGATCGGATCTTTTTTCAGCAACGCGGTGAGTATCTGCACAGCTTGGGCAACGGCGTCGCGCGCTTCATCAGGACGGTCGAGTTGTCGCAGCAAACCACCTTCTTGCTGGTTGTACAATGCATATTTGAACTGCCAGTCTGTGTTCGTTGGATCGAATGCCAATAGTGCTCTCGCTTGCGCTATCGCTTGATTGCTGAAATACAGTCCTGCATTGGTTTCGCCGCCCCACGCGAGTGTGCGGCCGAGAATGGCATCGCAGACCATCAAGTCGTCTTGGGCAACGTGATTCTGTGGCGATACGGATGCCAGTTTTTGCTTGATGCGGTGTTCCGCGGAGTAGTCCGTCAGCGCGCGATCGAGTTCACCGCGTTCCAACGACAGCTTGCCGAGATCGTCCCAGCTCCAGGCGACATTGGATTGTTGAGCAAGATCGCGCGTGGCGAGCAGTTGGTAAAGCTTCAATTCCGCTTCGTATTCGGTCTGCGCGCCGGCCAGGTCGCCGCGCGACTCCAGCACGTGTCCGATATTGCCCCTTATGCCAGCCAGAGAATTTGTGATCTTCGCGTCATCGGGTTTTACTGCGTGCGTCTTCTGCAATAGCGCGCTGGCGCGTCGGAAGTACGTCAGCGCATTGCCGAGGTCGCTTTGTCCCCAGTACGCAACGCCGACCATGTTGAGGCTGTCGGCCCAGGCCGATTGACGGTTTACGTCCTGCGGAGCGCGCCTCGCCAGTTCGGCGGCCAGCGCGGCGGCGGTTTCGTAGGATCGTGTTGCCTCGGCTAGCTTGCCGTGCGCCTCGGTCATCACCATGCCGATCTTCTGCAGCGCCTGCACGCGCAGGGCGAGTGCGTCATCGGTCGCGTCCGCCGCGGGCAGCGCATCGAAATACGCCATCGCTTTCTCGTCCACCGCCTGCATGATGTCCAGGCGGTGCACCTGATCGAGCTTGTCGTTGAGGTCGCCGAGCATGAAGCCGACCAGACCTTCCGCCTGTTTCTGCCTGCGCTCGGCGGCGGCTTGCGCGATCACGGCCTGATGGCGCGAGATCATTGCGAACACCGACAGAACGATCGTCACCGCCATGACCAACGTCGCCAGCGCGGCGATCGCCGTCATGCGCCGCACGCGGCGTTGCTGTTCGCGTTGTTTCAGTTGATCGAAACCGACATCCAGCATGCCGGCGATCAATTTCAGTTTCGCATTCGCCTTGCCGTCCTTGCCGGGCCGTGCATCGGCGGCGATCGGTTCGGTGCGCGCGGTCGTCGGCTGGCCTTTCGCGTCGAGCAGGAATCGCAAGGCCGGTGCGAAACATTCTTCCGCTTCGCGACCGGGGATCTCGCTGGCATCGGGTTCGCCATCCACGATCAGGCAGAAGATGCGCTCGGCACGGCCCATGCGCTTCCAGGCCAGCACTTCCTCGTTCACCCAGCGCGAAGTTGCCGAAGCGGGCGAGCAGATCACGATC
>JAFEEJ010000171.1 GCA_018241145.1 Pseudomonadota bacterium
AATGCGCGATGCAGCCGCAATCCACCAAGCCCAATCAGCAGTGACGGCGCAAAACGGCCAAACCGGAATGCGTTCTGGTCCATGAAAACGAACCGCGCCCTGATCGGCGCGGTTTTTTTCATGGCGCGGGAGACGCGCGCCGCACCGCACGCGCAATCATTTCGCGGTTGCACGGTCGATCGCCGTCAACGAGAGGTCTCAACGAGGTAGCGGGCGAGGCTTGTTCGGCACTTGGCTTGCAGCGAGGCCGCGATCGGCAAGTGGTGCCGGAGGGGTGTCTCGAACCGCATGCTCAAGGGCGGCGGGCTGAGCCCCGCGTTTGCCAACCCGATGCTGCCGTGGTGCCGGTGGAGGGACTCGAACCCACACGCTTTTAAGGGCGGCGGATTTTGAGTCCGCTGCGTCTACCAATTCCGCCACACCGGCGACGGGCCGCGAATTATGCGGGAGCGTGCCCCGGATTCCAAGTGCGGCGAGGGGCGCTGCGCTTGTCGGGAAGTGCTGGCGGGATGCGCGTTTTCAGGCGCAGGAACGCACGGCAACCGTGCTGTCTTGCGGCAATTCACGTTCGCCGCGGGCGTACCACTCGCCCCCGACCGATTCGAACACCGCGCACGTGGTCATGCGATCCTGGTAGATGTGCAGGCTGACGGTCGCGCTGTCGCTGCTGGGGTTGCGGATGGTGTGGTATTCGTGCGGCGGGATCAGGCTGCCCGCGGAGCCGGGGCCCGCCTGGATCGCGCCGGCCGGGCGGAAGCGGTAGCGGCGTTCGTCGTGTTCCAGCAATTCGTATTGCACCACTTCCAGTTCGCCGCGCCACACGCCTTCCACGCACCACAGGCCGCAGTGATCGTGGATCGGCGTGCCTTGCCCGGGGCCCCAGGTCATCGCCACCACGCAATAGCCGTGGTCGTCGCTGCGATACAGTTCGCGACGCGCGTAGTGGTCGTTGCACGTTTCGAACACGCAGGCGGGCAGTTCGACCTCGCTGCCGCGGATCATGCGGCACAGGCCATCGCGCAGCGCGCGCGTCACCCGTTCGGTATCGTGCTGCGCGACGGCGGCATCGAGCGTTTCGATCAGGGTGCGGCGACCGGGGAAATCGATGGCGGGCATGGTGCGGGCTTATGCCGGGTTGTCGGCATTGTAGCAGCGCCTCACAGTGTCGCCATGAACGCGCCGATGGCCGCGCCGAAGCGCTGCGTGTCCACCAGGAAGGCGTCGTGGCCCTGCGGCGAATCCAGCCCGACGAAATCGACTTTCGCGCCGCCGGCGCGCAGGCCTTCGGCGATTTCCTGCTGCTGTTCCAGCGGAAACAGGATGTCGGTCTCCACGCCGATCACCAGCGCGCGTTCCAGCTTGATGCGCGTCAAGGCCGCGCGCACCGCCGCCCCCGGTTCGTGGCCCGCATCCGGACTGCCGTATTCGGCGATGTCGAACCAGTCCGAGGCGCGCGACAGATACAGGTAGCAATTGGGATCGAAGGCACGCACGAAGCGTCGCGCGTGCGCATTCAGGTACGATTCGACTTGGAATTCCGCGCCGAACGGTTCTTCGTGGCGCTGGTCCTGTTCGAGCTTGATGCGGCCGAAGCGCCCGCTCCATTCGATCGCCGAACGATAGGTGATCACGCCCAGTTTGCGCGCCAGGCTGATGCCGACTTCCGGGTAATGATCCTCGTCGTAATGGCCTTCGTTCCAGTTCGGATCGAGGCGGATCGCCTCGCGTTGCAGCGAACGGATCGCGATCGCGAACGGTCGCGCCTGCGGCGCGGTGGAAACGCTGATGTGCGCGCGCGCGGCATCCGGATGGTGGATCAGCAGGCCGAGCGCGGCCATGCCGCCCATCGAGCACCCGACCAGCGCGGCGAGGCGTGCGATGCCCAGGCCGCGCGCGAGTTCGAAGGCGCTGTTGCCGATGTCTTCCAGCGTGAGTTCCGGGAAATCGAGCCGATAGATTTTGCCGGTGCCCGGATCGATCGACGCCGGGCCGGTCGAACCCTTGCAACTGCCCAGCGAATTCACGCAGATCACGAACCAGCGGTTCGTGTCGAGTCCCTTGCCGGGGCCGACGATGTCTTCCCACCAGCCGGGCGTGTCGTCGATCGCATTGCGCGCCGCGTGCGCGCTGGGTGACAGGCCGGTGAGGATCAGCACGGCGTTGTCGCGCGCCGCGTTCAATTCACCCCAGGTTTCGTAGGAAAGGCGCGCACCATCGAGCGCGCCGCCACGTTTCATGCGGAACGGCGAGGGCAGGGCGAAGTACTGGCGGGCGTCGGCCATGGTGGTCGCGGCTGTCGGGTGAACGCGCAAGGGTAGCGAAGGCGCGCGGCGCGGACAATCAATGCACGCGATCGATCGTCAACACGATCGGCTGCTGCGCGCGGGTCGCCGTTTGCACGGGCGCCGATTCGAGATCGCCTGCATGCGGCAAGGCATCGCCGGAGGGGCTGATGCGCGCGACAACCTCCACCTGCGGAAACGACGAGAGCTTCCGTTGCGGCGTCATCGCCATCGCGTCGGTCAGCGTGACCGTCGACGGCAACGACGAGGCGCGGATGCGTGCGACGGCCAGCGGCATCGGCGGGCCCTCGACCGCGCGCGCATAGACGAACAGCGTGTCGTTCGGCGCGACCTTCGAGGCGAGTTTCGGGTCGAGCTTTACATTGATAACCAGTTTTGGGATAGCCGACTCGCTGACATGTCGACCGGCGCCGAAAGAAACAGGTCTGGCATGCTCTGGACCACTCAATGTTAGGAGATTCAAAATCACAACCAGCGGAGTATCTGTATCGGTATCAACGCTCACATAGCCAATGATGGCCGTCCCGTAACCCGGCGGAGAAGAGCCAGAAATCAGAATGCCTGCCTGTATATTGAGCCTTGGAAACATCGACAGTTTGAAGTCTTTCGATGTAGCCATTGCATCGGTAAGAGTAATGCTAAGTGGCAGTTGCGAGGCTTTGAAATGCAGGTTTAATAATTCTCTCTGTGGGTCGTTCGTCGGAGACACTTCGACCGACAT
>JAFEEJ010000172.1 GCA_018241145.1 Pseudomonadota bacterium
AGCATCTGCATGCCGAGGAACGCGCCCAGCAGGGCGACCGGTATCACGATGGTGGGGATGATCGTCGCCCGGATGTTCTGCAGGAAGATCAGCATCACCAGGAATACCAGCACGATCGCTTCGACCAGCGTCTTCACCACCTCCTTGATGGAAATCGTGACGAAGGTGGTGCTGTCGTAGGGGCTGAACCAGGTCACGCCTTCCGGAAAGCTCGACGACAGGCGGTCCATCTCGGCGCGCACGGCGGTGGCGACCTTCAGCGCATTGGCCCCGGGCAGCAGCTGCACGGCGAACGCGGCGATCGGCTTGCCGTCGTAGGTGGTATTGAAGCCGTAGCTCTGCGGGCCGAACTCGACCGTCGCCACGTCGCCCAGGGTCACCACCGTGCCGTCGCCGTTGGCGCGCAGGATGATGCTGCGGAATTGGTCGGGTGACGAGAAGCGTCCTTCGCCGGCCACGTTGGCGGTGAACCCCCAGCCCTGGCTTGCCGGATCGGCGCCCAGCGAGCCGGCCGCGAACTGGATGTTCTGCGCCTGTACCGCGGCCAGCACCTGGCTCGCCGACAAGCCATAACCCTGCAGCTTGTCCGGGTTCAGCCAGACGCGCATCGCGTACTCGGCGCCGAACTGCTGGGTGCCGCCCACGCCCGGCACGCGCGAAATCTGGTCCAGCACCTGCGACGCCACGATGTCGTTGAGGCGGTCGCGATCGATGGCCGGATTGTCCGAGCGCACCGCCACGACCATCAGGAATCCGGAATTGACCTTGGCGACCACCACGCCTTGCTGGGTCACCTCGGAGGGCAGGCGCGGCGTCGCCAGCGCGACCTTGTTCTGCACCTGCACCTGCGCGATGTCGGGATCGATGCCCGACTGGAAAGTCAGCGTGATCTGCACCCGGCCCGTGGAACTGGTGCTGGAACTGAAATACAGCAGGTTGTCGATGCCGGTGAGTTGCTGTTCGATCACCTGGGTGACGGAGCCTTCCGCCGTGCTGGCGTTGGCACCGGGGTAGGTCGCCGAAATCACCACCTGCGGCGGCGCGACGTTCGGATACGACTCCACGCCGAGGCTGAAGATGGCGAGCATGCCGCCCAACGTGATCAGGATGGCCACCACCCATGCGAACACCGGGTGACCGATGAAGAATTTCGGCATGCCGGCGCTCCGTTATCCGCGGTTCGCCGAGGCCGCCGATGCAGCGGCGGCTCCACCCGAAGACGTTGCTGCGGGTGGCTGCCACGGCACGGCCTTGGCCGCGGCGCCCGGTTGCACCGCCTGCACGCCCGACGCGATCACGTCATCGCCGGCCGTCAGGCCGGAGACGATGATCCAGTCGACGCCATCCATTCCGCCGGTGACGACATCGCGGCGCACGACCTTGCCATCCTTGCCGACGACCAGCAGGTAGGTTCCGCTGGTATCGCGCTGGACCGCGGGTTGCGGAACCAGGAAGGCGCCGCGGCGCTCGCCCAGCGTGACCTGGAGTGTCACGTAGCTGCCCGGCAGCAACACGCGATCCGGATTCGGCAGCAGCGCACGCAGATTGACCGCGCCGGTGGCGGGATCGACGGCGGTCGACGAAAAGTCCACCGTGCCGGGCTCGGGATAAGGCGTGCCGTCGGGCAGCGAAACCTTCACCGTCGCCTTGTCGGGCTGGCTCAAGGTCACGTTGCCGTTGTGCTGCGCCAGCCGCAACTGGTCGAGCTCACCGACGCTGATGGTGAAGTTCACGTACAACGGATCGATCTGGTCGACCGTCGTGAGCAGGGTCGCGGCGCTGTTGCCGACCAGCGCGCCCTCGGTCACCTGCTGCTGGCCGGCGCGCCCATCGAGGGGCGAGGTGACGTCGGCATAACCCAGATTGATGCGCGCGGTTTCCACATTGGCTTGCGCGGCCTGCACCGCGGCCTTGTCGGTGCGCTCGGTCGCCAGCGCGCTGTCCAAATCCGACCGGGAGATGTAGCCCTTGGGCGCGAGCGAGCGCGAGCGTTCCGCGTTGACGTGCGCGTTGGTGTAGGTCGCCTGCGCCTGCGCGAGTTGCGCCAGCGCATTGTTCAACGTCGCCTTCAGGGGCGCCGGGTCGATCTGGAACAACAGCTGTCCCTGCTTGACCTCGCTGCCTTCCTTGTAGACGCGCTTCAGCAGCACGCCCGCGACCCGCGCGCGCACGTCGGCGCTGCGATAGGCCGAAACGCGCCCGACCAGGGCCTTGGTCAACGGGATGTTTTCCGGTTGCGCCGTGACCACACCGACTTGCACGGGCGGTGTCTGTCCGGCGCCTTCGTTGCCCTTGCCGCAGGCAGCCAGCACGCAAACGCCCAGGCACATGGCGGAGACGCGCAAAAAAGACAATCCATTCATGGCGCGTGCGCCTCCGGAAATCGTGCGACGTTGCAATCAGTATCCCACAGTGAAACGCGATGCCGATGTTTCGCTGACTCCAATCCATCGACCCGCGCAATCGCGAAGCCCCCATCGAAACCCTGCCCTGCCCCTCCCGCACCAGCCATCACCCGATCAAGGCGAAGCCGGAACCTTCCGGCTCGCGTGACGGGAATGACTTCCGCGCAAGCGAGAGGAGGATCCAATCTATACCGGTTTCGGCCGCAGTGCGTCAAGAAACACCCGGCCGGGCAAGTCGAGGTGTCCATCAACCGACTCCCGACCCAACCATCCGCGAAAAAACGGAGTAGAACCCGATCGCCTGCACGCGTCATCAAGGCAACGACGCGATGATCAGAAGCAGCCGGTGCGTACCGCTTCAATTCCCGACGGTAATGGCCACGTGCTGGCGCCGTTCGAAGTGAAATCAGCACGCTGAAGGTCGCGCTATTTCGCCGGCGCTTCCACGCCGCTGAAGGC
>JAFEEJ010000173.1 GCA_018241145.1 Pseudomonadota bacterium
CCAGGTGCCGGGATCGCTTCCGCGCGGGGCGGCGCAGGCGTGCATGACCTCCACGAAGGCGTGGTCCATGCTGAGTGTCCAGTGCGAACGCCGCAGCATGCGCGCCAGCCGGCGCGACACGTGCACGGCATCGGTGTGGAACACGCAACGCGGATCCGGCGACCACCACAACAGCGGGTCGCCTTCGCCGAACCACGGAAAGATGCCTTGCGCATACGCGGCCAGCAGTCGCCCGGGCGAGAGGTCGCCGCCGAAGGCGAGCAGACCGTTGGGATCGCGCAGCGCGCGTTGCGGGTCGGGAAAGCGCTCCGGCAACGCGGCATCCAGTTGCGCCAGCCGTGTCATCGACGCGGTTCCCGCTGCGCGAAAGGAGCGTGCAGCATCAGCTCGCGCCCGTGATCCTCCATCGCGGCGGCTTCGCGCTTTAGCGCTGCCGCCAGTGCGGTGCGGAACCCCGCATCGGCGATGTAGTGGCGGGAATGCGTGCGCACCGGCAGGAAGCCGCGCGCCAGTTTGTGTTCGCCCTGCGCGCCCGGTTCGAAACGCCGCAGGCCGGCGCGCAGGCAACGTTCGATGCCCTGGTAGTAGCACAACTCGAAGTGCAGGCCGGGCACGTGTTCGCTCGCCCCCCAGTAGCGGCCATACAGCGTATCCGACGAGGACAGGAACAGGGCGCCCGCGATGATGCGGCCGTTGCGGCGGGCGAAAGCCACGTGCGATCGCGTCGGAAAGGCGCGACCGAGGTGGCGGAAGAACGCGCGCGTCAAGGTGGGCGTATTGCCTTTCTCCTCGAAGGTGGCGAGATACAGGTCGTGCATGGCCCGCCACTCCGCCTCATTGAGCGTTCCGCCGTCGCGGAATTCGCATTCCACGCCCGAGTGCGCCACCTGCGCGCGTTCGTGGCGGATCGCCTTGCGGCGTTTGTGCGTCATGGCATCCAGGAAATCGGCGAAATCGCGCCAGCCTCGATCGTTGCACCAGTGGAATTGCCAGTCGAAGCGCGCGAGCCAATGCTCGTCGAAGGCTTCAAGCTGTTCTTCACGCAGAAAATTGACGTGGGCGGAGGAAAGCCTCCATTCGTGCGTCAATCGCAGCAATGCCTCCGCGAGCGAACGCTCATGCGCGGCGGCCGCTGCGTCCCCGCCCGCGAGCAGGCGGGGTCCGCTGGCCGGGGTATACGGTACGGCGCACAACAGCTTGGGATAATAGTCGCCGCCGGCGTGCTGCCAGGCGTGGGCCCACGACCAGTCGAACACGTATTCGCCGTGCGAATTCCCCTTGAGGTAAAGCGGCAACGCGCCGATCGGTGCATCGTCCCGATGCAGGATCGCGTGCTGCGGACGCCAGCCGAGCGCGTCGCGTATGCAGCCGCAGCGTTCGAGGCCGGACAGGAACGCGTGGGAAACGAAAGGATGGTCGGTGCCGGCCAGCGCATCCCACTCGACGGCATCCACGCCGTCGAGCGAAGCATGCGTGTGCAGGGTCAGCATGCGCGGACGGGCGATGTCCCCGCAGGCGGATTCGCCACGGACAACCGCATTACTGTTTCGGTGGCGGCGGTGGCGGCGCGGGCACGATCACTACCGGCGGCGGATAGAACCACGGACCCGCGCCCCACGGCCCCCAGAACGGATCGTAGAAGGGGCTGTAGAACGGCTGCGGGTTGTACGCGGGGCGCTTGGCCCACAGGTACACCACGTCGGCGTGCACGAGCGGGTAGTTGTAATCGTACTGGCCCACCTTGCGCGTCATGCTGCCGTCCAGCGTGCCTGCAACGGTCAGGTCGCGGCCCTTGGCGTACACCTCAGGATCATAGAATCCATCCTTGCAGGCGACGAAACGGCCGCTGCTCTGTTCGTCGCGGTTGGGGCGCGACTGTCCGTCCAGCGTTTGCGCCAGTACGAAGAAGCAGGTTTGCGCCTGGCGAGGTTCCGTGTCGATGATGCGCCCGCCCCAGCGGACGCGGCTGCCCTGCGCCTGGCCGCCCTGGGCCTGGTCGGGCGTCACCGTGGAGAACGTGCCGTTCAGCTGCTGCGGCACGGAGGCGCAAGCCCCGAGACCGAGCGCCAGCAGGGTGGGGAGAAGATATCGACGTGACATGGATTGCCTCGCATTGCGCACGTGGCGCGTGGAAAGCAGTGGAAGAGTACCGTATGCCGCGAACCGTCGTCTCCGTATTCCTATTTGACCACGGAGCGCGCGTGGAAATTGCGTACCGCGCGTGAATAAGCGCGTACCGGTTCAGCCGGCGGTGCGACATGGGCGTATCTCAATCGCATGTATTCCCGCGCCAGCGTGATCAGTTCATTCCGGCTGGCGGGCAGCGCCAGCATGCAGCGGGCGAAGAAATCGCGCGGACCTTCCTGCGGCAGTCGCGCCACGCCGCACCGTGCGAGTTTTTCCTGCAGGCGCCGCTGCGCAGCCGCCAGCGCATCGCGCGGAGGGATGCGCGCCGCGCGCAACGCGAACAGCAATGCCAGACCCAGCATCATCACGATACCAACGGCCAACCCCGACGCCAGTTGACTCCAGTCGAGCCGCGCCACGCCCAGCGGGGTGAACAGTTCGCTCTGGCGCAATGCATCGAAGCCGACCACTCCGCGGTCCCACAGGCGATCGACGACATCCAGCCGGTCGCGCCAGGCCAACCAGCCGCCCTCGCCGGCGGTGCCGTCCTGGCTGCCCGCCGCCGTGGCCAGCACCCTGCGCACCATCGCCGTGGGGTCGACCCGCACCCAGCCATGTCCGGCCAGCCACACTTCGTCCCAGGCATGCGCTTCGGACTGCCGCACCAGCAGATATTGGGCGAAGTCGTTCCAGTAGCCGCCGTGGTAACCCGCCACCACGCGCGCAGGCACGCCCGCGGCGCGCATCAGGAAGGCGAACGCGCCGGCGTAATGTTCGCAGTACCCCTGCCGCGTACCGAACAGGAAATCGTCCACGCTGTCGCGGCCCAGCGGCGGCGCAGCGAGGTTGTAGGCGAAGCCGCCGCCGCGGAACAGCTCGAGCGCGGCCTGCACGATCGCGGCATCGTCGTTGCCGGATTGCGCGCGCCACGAACGCGCGAGCGCAATCGCACGCGGATCGTAACCGGGCGGCAGTTGCAGCGCGTCGCGCCGCAACGCGGGATCCAGCGTCGCGCCCAGCACGTACCGCGTCGCGGAGGCGACCTGGTAATGCGTCGTTTCCGTCACGGGCCGCGATCGTTCGAGCGTGCGGTCGGCGCCCATCCGCACGTCCTCCGGCGCGGACAGGGGAACGTCCAGCGCATACAGCCAGCGCCTGCGGGTGGGTTCCAGCGTGACCTCGTAATCCATGAAGGCGCCCGGCGCGCTGACGGATTGCGGCGCGCGGTTGCGCATGCCGGCAAGCCCACGCAACCAGGCGCGGCCGTCGAAATACCACAGCACCACGCCGCGGAAATAACGTTGCGCCGATGCCGGCGGCGCGCCGCTGAAACCGATTCGCATGGCCGGGCTGTCGTCGACCAGCAGGTCGCGCAAATCGCCGGGAGCCATGCGATCGTCGACGCCGGTGCGCGCCGCATCCGCGCCGGGCGCGCCCCACAGCGGCGCCGACAGTCGCGGCACGAAGACGAAGGCGACCAGCGCCAGCGGCGAAGACGCCAGCATCAGGCCCGCGCCGGGCGCGAACAGGGCGGTCATCCGCCGCGTCCCCGAATCGGGCTGCAGCGCGCGCAAGGTGGCGAGTGCGGGCAGCAGCGCCAGCGCCACGGGCAGCGTCGCCGACAGCGATTGCCCGAACAACAATGCACTCATCAGCACGAAGCAGCAGAAACCGATGGCCATGCGCGCGTCGCGTTTGCGTTCGCTCTCCAGCAACTTGAGCACGAGCAAGCCGACGGCCAGCGCGGCGCCGGGCGCGCGGCCGAAGGGCGTGCGGTAGACCGCGAGGATCGACCAGGGCATGAGGATCAGCAGGGCGAACCTCGCGACGGCGGGGATGCGTCCGCCCCGCAGGCGTCGTTGCAGCCAGCGCAACAGCAGCAACGCCGCAAGGGCCGCACCGAGCCACGCCGGCATGTGCGCCAGATGCACGGCCAGCGTGCAGGCCACGGTGAGGCAAAGCAGGTCGAAGGCGCGTGCGTCGAGTCCTTCCGCGTCGGCCGCGGCAGCCTCGACCGGCGCGCGATCCCCGAGGAAGTGCGTGGCGCGGCGCAGGATCGCGTTCACAACAGCGCCAGCGCCGTCATGCAGCGATGGAAATGCGCGTGATCGGCCTGCGGGCCAAGCGCGCGGCCGTCGGGCAGCACCAGGATCCAGTTGCGCCCGGCTGCGTGCGCCTGGTTGATCCAGCCGGCGAGACGGCCGATGCGGGTTTCGCGGTCCAGGCCGTGCAGCGCATCCCACTCGAATTTCTGCGGTGCTTCGTGCGAGGCGCTGTCCAGTTCCCGCAGCAGCAGCCGGTCGTGGCGCGCGCTCGCTTTCCATGCAACGCGTTTCAGGGGATCGCCGGAACGGTATTCGCGCAGTTGCGCGTATTCCTCTTCGCCGCGTGCGCGCTGCTGCGGATCCTCGCCGTGCGGCGGCGGATGCGGGCCATGCAGGGGCTGCGGATAGACCAGCACGTCCTGCGCGGGCGCGATCCAGCTCCATGCGCGGAACAGGCCGAACGGTTGCGTGCAGGAAACCCGCATGCGCGGGATGCGCGTCCAGCCCCGGCGTTCGGTCGGCATGCCGATCGCGATTTCCCCGCCGCGTGCGTCGAGGCAGAAATCGACGCCGCCGTCCGCCATGTCCAGGCGCAACGCTGTGCGCACCCGGCCTGCGCCGTCGAATTGCAGATGCAGGACCAGGGCATCGCCCGCGAACGCGCTGTCGGCGCGTACCTGCGTCAGGGACAATCCGTCCAATGCCCGGAAAGCGACCAGCATGCTGTTGATGACGCTGGCGCCGAGCAGGCAGGTCAGCAACAGCGCGGCGTTGTTCTGGTAGTTCAGCGCACCCAGCAGCATCGCCGCGAGCAGCACGCCGAATCCCAGCCCCGAGCGCGTGGGCAGAATGTAGATGCGTCGGCGATGCAACCGGATCGGCAATGTTTCGGGCGCGCGCGTGCGGGTGAGCGCAGGCAATCGCCGTTCGAGGGTTTGCTGAAGCGTGATGGCCGAAAGCGGCATGGGCGGATTCGAAAGCGTGACAACGGAAGGTGCGAAGCTATTGCGCTTGCACGATGTCATGAACGGCATCGTGCACGATCGCTGCGGGTGGGGCATGAACGCCGGTCGGATTGCGCGGCATGAGGGTGCTCGGCCGAATTGCGGGCGTGCAACTTGCGCCCGTGCAAAAAAGTCCCGTCATTCCACCGCGGTTTCCGCGAGCAGCCTTCGCGCCATGGCCTCGCGATCCATGCCGCGCGCGGGCACCAGCCGGTGCGCGGCGACCGCGACGAACACGGCTTGCAGGTCCTCCGGGATCACGTACGCGCGGCCGGCCAGCAGCGCCCAGGCGCGTGCGCAGGCGAGCAGGGCCAGGCCTGCGCGCGGCGAAAGGCCCACCCGGATTTCCGGATGGCGGCGGCTGTTCGCCAGCAACGCCTGCAGATAATCGAGCAACGCGGGGCTGGCCAGTCCGGTGGCCGTCTTCGCGCGCAGCTGGTCGATTTCCCCGACGTCGAGGCATGGCGACAGGCGCCCGATCAATTGCGGACGATCCTCGCCGGTCAGCAGCGCGCGTTCTGCATCCGCATTGGGATAGTCCAGCGACAGCCGCAGCAGGAAACGATCGAGTTGCGAATCCGGCAGCGGGTAGGTGCCGGCGAGATCCTGCGGATTCTGCGTGGCGACCACGATGAAAGGTTGTGCCAGCGTGCGGCTCTCGCCATCCACCGTGACTTGCCCTTCCGCCATCGCTTCGAGCAGGGCGCTTTGCGTTTTCGGCGTGGCCCGGTTGATCTCGTCGGCCAGCAGCAGTTGCGTGAACACCGGGCCCGGATGGAAACGGAAACCGCCGGTTTCGCGTTCGTACACGCTCACGCCGATGATGTCCGACGGCAACAGGTCCGAAGTGAACTGGATGCGCTGGAACGCAAGCCCCAGCGTCGCCGCCAGCGCATGCGCCAGCGTGGTCTTGCCCACGCCCGGCACGTCTTCCACCAGCAGGTGGCCACCCGCGAGCAGGCAGGCGAACGCCAGCCGCACCTGATGCTGCTTGCCCAGAAGAACACTGTTGACTTGCGCCAGTGCGGCGTCCAGCCGCTTGCGCAATTCCGCATCGAGCGGTGGCGAATCGGGGGGCGCGCGCGTATCCATGCGCGCCAGTGTACGGCGGGCCGCGGGGATCAGGGCATCGCCAGTCCACATTCCCGCAACAGGCCGGCCAGCGCGATCAGCGGCAGGCCGATCAGGGCAGTCGGGTCGGTGGTGTCGATGCGTTCGAACAACGAGATGCCGAGGGCTTCGGCCTTGAAGCTGCCGGCGCAGTCGAACGGTTGCTCGCGTTCGAGGTAGCGATCGATCTCCTCCGGCGACAGTTCGCGGAAACGCACGCGGGTAAGGTCGGTGGCCAGCGCCCGGTGGTCATTGCGGCGCGTGTCGATCACGCACACCGAGGTATGGAACTGCACTTCGCAGCCGCTGCACGCGGTCAATTGCGCGCGCGCGCGCACGGCGTTGCCCGGTTTGTGGAGCACCATGCCGTCGATGTCGGCGACCTGATCGGACCCGATCACGAGGCCGTCCTCGCTTCCGTGCGCCACCGTCGCGGCCTTCAGCAGGGCGAGACGCTCCGCACGGCGGCGTGGAGCTTCGCCCGCCAGTTCGGGTTCATCGACCACCGGTGCGGCTTGTTCGAAATCCGGCAAGAGGCGGCGCAAGAGTTCGGCGCGGTAGCGCGAGGTGGATGCCAGCACCACGCGCACGGATCGTGCGTTCATCGCTGCGAGAGATCCTCGATGCGTTCGCGCACCGCGGTCTCCAGCGCGCGCTGCGCGGAATCCAGTGCCGCCAGTTGCTGGCCGAGTGCGGCCCGCGCCCGATCCAGCGCGGCCAATGCGGTATCGAGTTCCCGCTGTCCCGCGTCGGCGGCCTGATCGCGCAGCCAGAGGCGGTGTCCCAGCAATTCGCGCAGGGCGGCATCCACGGCGGTGCGCGCATCCGCTTCCCCGGCTGCGGGCACGCCCGGTGCGACATTCATGGAGGCGTGCGCGCGTTCGAGGCGGGCGCGGCATTCCTTCAGGTCGTGTTCCAGCGCGTCCGCGCCGCGATACAGCGCGCCCAGCGCGCGTCGCCGCCGCGCCTGTGCGCGCATGAAGACCAGGATCGCCACCAGCGCGATGATCACGCCGAACCCGGCCAGCGCGGGCAGCAAGGCGAACAGCTGGGTGGAGAAATCGGTCACACGGAACCTGCGTTGGCGGGCAGGGAAAGCGTGCACGATCCGGGCCAGAAAGGTTGTGGACGGCTTCCCGGTTGAACACAGCAGCCTTTTCTCGCTAGAATTATCTGCTTATGTCCGCGACACTGCCAGAACGCGTCGATGCCGGGCGCATGGTGGCGGCGCGGAGGGAGTTCCACGGGGTGTTGCCGGTGGCTGCGTTGCCACGGTTGCGCGATGCGGTCGCGGATGCCGGTGGCGAGGTGGAATACGCGCTGGAATTCGGCCGCGATCCGCTCGGGACCGATTATCTCGCCCTGCATGCGCGGGCGCGATTGGGTCTCCAGTGCCAGCGCACGCTGGAGGTTTTCGAGCATCCGGTGGAAGTGGACGTACGCCTGGGCCTGATCGAGCACGAGCGCGACGAGGCCGGGTTGTCCCCCGGATACGAGCCATTGTTGCTGGACAACGGCGTGCTGGAGCCGGCCAGGGCGATCGAGGACGAATTGCTGCTGGCGTTGCCGCCGTTTCCGGTAAAACCGGGCAGCGAGCCGGCAGGGCAGGAACGGGAAACGCCGCAAGCGGTGTGTCGGGGTGAAGACCATCCGTTCGCGGCGCTGGAAAAATGGAAGCGCGATCGTCCTTGATTGCGCAGGGTAAGAATGCGGCGGTTCGTGGCCGCACAATTTCGAAAATCAGTCTGGAGTCGCCGTCATGGCCGTTGCCAAGAGTCGCAAATCCCCTTCCCGCCGCGGCATGCGGCGCTCGCACGATGCGCTGTCGAAAGTGCAGCTCGCCACCGATCCCACCAGCGGCGAGATCCATCGCCGCCACCACGTCACCAAGGACGGCTATTACCGCGGCCGCAAGGTGATCGAGGACCAGTCGGCCGTCGCCGACGAGGATTGACGGAATCCGATCGCCCGCCGGCCGCCGGATTCCCCGTGCGGTTTCAGGCGTGCTGTGCGTGTTTCGCTGCTGAAATGCGGCGCGGTAATGCGCTATGCTCGCGCGGCGTGCGGCGTTTCCGTCCGCGCATCCATTCTTCCGGGAGCACGACTTGACCTTCGCCCGCATCACCGGCACAGGCAGCTATTTGCCCGAGCGCGTGCTGGGCAACGCCGAGCTCGAGAAGATGGTCGATACCACCGATGAGTGGATCACTTCCCGCACCGGCATCCGCGAGCGGCGTATCGCCGCCGACGGCGAAACCACCGGGGATCTCGCCTTCCACGCCGCCACCCGCGCACTGGAAGCGGCCGGGGTCAAGGCGTCAGAACTGGACGCGATCATCCTCGGCACGACCACGCCCGACCTGATCTTTCCCTCCACCGCGTGCCTGCTGCAGGCGCGGCTGGGCGCGAACGGCTGCATGGCGTTCGACGTCAATGCGGCCTGTTGCGGTTTCATGTATGCGCTCGGCATCGCCGACAAGTTCATCCGCAGCGGCCAGACCAAAAAGGCGTTGGTGGTCGGCGCGGAAACGCTGTCGCGCATGACCGACTGGACCGACCGCAACACCTGCGTGCTGTTCGGCGACGGCGCGGGCGCGGTGGTGCTGCAGGCCGACGACGAGCCTGGCGTGCTCGCCACGCTGCTGCACGCCGACGGCGGTTACGCGAATCTGCTGTACAACCCGGTGGGCGTGTCGCGCGGTTTCAAGGACGACGGCCGCCACGGCAACACCATCATGATGGAAGGCAACAAGGTGTTCCGCATCGCGGTGCGCGCACTGGAAAGTCTCGTCGACGAAACGATCGCCGCCGCCGGCATGGAAGCGGACGAGGTGGATTGGCTGATCCCGCACCAGGCCAACCTGCGCATCATCCAGGCCACCGCGCAGCGGTTGCAGTTGCCGATGGAACGCGTGGTGGTCACCGTCGACCGGCACGGCAATACCTCGTCCGGATCGGTCCCGCTGGCGCTGGACGACCTGATCCGCACCGGCAAGGTGCGGCGCGGGCAGAACCTGCTGCTGGAGGCTTTCGGCGGCGGTTTCACGTGGTCGTCGGCGATGATCCGGTATTGAGTGTGTGATTTGAAAGCTACTGCGCTCGGCAACTTGCACGCCTGCGGTGCCCGGAATCCCGGCGCACGGACGTGTACGCTCCGGTTCCTGCGCTCCGGCGTCGCGCCCGATCCCGGACAACATCGGGCCTTCGCTCGCTGTGCTTTCCAATCGCCCATCTGATCCACGCATGAGCGACGCCCACCAAAATCTCGCTTTCATCTTCCCCGGTCAGGGTTCGCAATCCGTGGGCATGTTGTCCGATCTTGCGGCAGCGCATCCGGAAGTGCGTGCGACGTTCGACGAGGCATCCGCGGGCGCCGGCCGCGACCTGTGGGCGCTGGCGCAGGATGGCCCGGCCGATGAACTGGATCGCACCGAAAACACGCAGCCCGCGCTGCTGGCGGCGAGCGTGGCGGTGTGGCGCGCATGGATCGGGCAGGGCGGCGCAATGCCCGCGCAGATGGCCGGGCACAGCCTGGGCGAATACTCCGCGCTGGTTTGCGCGGGCGCACTGTCCCTGCACGATGCCGCGGCGCTGGTCGCCGAACGCGGGCGATTGATGCAGGACGCCGTGCCGGCCGGAGTCGGCGCGATGGCGGCGATCCTCGGAGGCGACGATGCGCAGGTCGCGATGGCTTGCGAGGAAACCTCCGGCGACGAAGTCGTCGCGCCGGCCAATTTCAACTCGCCCGGACAGGTCGTGGTCGCCGGCCATGTCGCCGCAGTGGATCGCGCCATTGCGCGCCTCGCGGAACTGGGTGTGCGCAAGGCGGTGAAGCTCGCGGTGTCGGTGCCTTCGCACACCATCCTGATGCGCGATGCGGCCAGCCGGCTGGGCGAGCGCATGGCGCAACTGGAATGGAAGGTGCCGTCGATTCCGGTCGTGCAGAACGCGGATGCACGTGCGCATGCCGGCGTGGAATACATCCGCGCCGCGCTGGAACGCCAGCTCTACATGCCGGTGCGCTGGAGCGAGTGCGTGCAACAGCTGGCCGCCAACGGCGCAACGAAACTGTTCGAGTGCGGTCCCGGCAAGGTGCTTGCCGGGTTGAACAAGCGCATCGACAAGGCGCTGGAAGCCCGCCCGCTCGGCACGCAGGCCGAATTCGACGCGGCGTTGCAGGAAAACCGTGGCTGAGCGTCGCTGCGGCAAGCCGATTCCCTGATCGCTGACAACGTGCTTGACACGCGTTTCCATCGGTATATCATTCAACCATTAGGTTGAATGTTTACTTGCGCCATGTCCAATCTCGACCTCGCCTTCGTGGCACTTGCCGACCCGACGCGCCGTCGCATCGTGGCGCGGCTGACGCGCGGTGAAATCCGCGTCACCTACCTCGCGCAGCCGTTCGCGATGTCGCTGAACGCGGTCTCCAAGCACGTGAAGATGCTGGAGCGCGCCGGGCTGGTGCGGCGCACGCGCGTGGGGCGCGAGCACTGGCTGCACCTGCGAGCGCAACCCTTGCGCGAGGTGCAGCGCTGGACTTCGCAGTACGAACGTTTCTGGAACCGGCGCCTCGATGCGCTGGCCGATTTCCTCGACGAACAGAAGGAGTCAGAACATGAAGGGTCGCAATGAAAACGCGATGGGGCCGTTCCGCATCAGCATCCCGAGAACCTACGACGCGTCACCCGAACAGGTATTTCGCGCCTGGACCGATGCGGACAGCGCGAAGAGCTGGCTGGCAGGAGGCGGCGACGCCAGCATCGATCCGCGGCCGGACGGACTTTTC
>JAFEEJ010000174.1 GCA_018241145.1 Pseudomonadota bacterium
GTGAGCCTTGTTCGTTACAGCGGCTGCTTTACTTCAACGCGCATTCGCGAGCAGGGAGTCGAGCACTTCGCCGACCACGCGCTGGCGTGAGCGCGGGTGTTGGTTTACTTGTTCCAGCTACTGTTGAATCCTTGCCGGCGCTCATTTGCCATGTGCTTCACTACGCTCCACGGGCGCGTTACGCTCATGTGCATGAATGGGCCTGTGCCACTCCTTGCCACGTGTTTCGGCGGATTTCTCGTCTCCGTGATCGCTGTCGCCGCATCGCTTGCCTATGCGCGCAGGCGCGGCCTGCTGGATCAACCCGGGCAACGGCGTTAGCACGCGCGGCCTACGCCGCGCGGTGGAGGTGTCGGCATCGTTGCGGGAGTGCTGCTGTGCGCGATGCCTGCGCTGGCGCTGCTGCCCGGCGCATGGCCACGAGCGGTCGTGGTCGTACTCGCGCTGGCCTTGCTGGCGGTCGCGGCGGTGGGATGGCGCGACGACCACGGCGAGCTGCCCGCGTTGCCGAGGCTCGCGGTCCATTTGCTGGCCGCGCTGGCGGTCGGCGCGGTGTGGTTGTGGCCGACGGCGCAATCCTGGCCGGGACTGTGGTGGTGGCTGGTTCCGATCGCGATCGTGTTCGCCGGCAGCATCAACGCGCACAACTTCATGGATGGCATCGACGCGATCCTGGCCCTGCAGGCGTTGTTCGTGCTGATCGGATACGCGCTGCTCGCGCGGTTCGCGCAGCAACCCGCGCTGACCGGCGCGGCGCTCGCTTCCGCCGCGGCCTGCCTCGGATTCCTGGTTTTCAACCTGCCGCCGGCGCGCATCTTCATGGGCGACGTGGGCAGCGGCATGCTGGGGCTGCTGCTCGCGGCATTCGCCGGGTTGCTGGTGCAGCGCGCACCGGAATTGCTGTGGGCCTGCGTGATCCTGCCCTCGGCCTTCCTCACCGATGCCGCGTTGACGCTGGCTTCGCGGGTGGCAAGCGGGCGGCGTTGGTACACTGCGCACCGTGAACACCTGTATCAATGGATGGCGCGAGTCCTCGGCAGCCACGCAAGAACGGATATGGCCTACGTGCTCTGGAACCTGATCGTGGTGGCGCCCGCGGCCTTTGCGGCGGCGCGCTGGCCCGATCACGGGTTGCTGTCATGCATTGCCGTGTATGCCTGCGGCGCGATCGCATGGTGGATCGGCAAGCGCGCATGCCTTTCAGGCATGCGGAGGCGCGCGCATGTCGCTGCGTAAGCTGATCAGCAAGGTGCATCCGCGCGCGGCGGTGGTCGCCCACGACCTGCTGATGACCGCGATCGCCTGGTCGGTCGCCGACATGCTGCGCTATTCGCTGCTGCCGCAGCCGGTACCGGTGGACATTTTCACGCCGGAATTGCTGATCGTGCTGGCGGTGCAGGGTGCGATCTTCTACTGGACCGGCCTGTACAAGGGCTTGTGGCGATTCGCCAGCCTGCCGGACCTTTGGAACATCCTGCGCGCGAGCGTGGTGGGTGCGCTCGCGATCGGGCTGGCGCTGTTCCTGTACAACCGGCTGCAGGGCATTCCGCGCTCGGTGCTTCTGATCTATCCGCTGCTGCTGTGCGTGCTGCTCGGCCTGCCGCGCCTGGCCTACCGCTACTGGAAGGACAGCCGCGTCGACCTGTTCCACGCCACCCACAGCAAACGCGTGCTGGTGATCGGCGCCGGCCGTGCCGGCGAGGCGCTGGTGCGCGACTTGCGCAGGGATGCCGGTTATCACCCCACCGGGTTCATCGACGACAACCCCGAATTGCGCGGCGCCCGCGTGCACGGCATTCCCGTGCTCGGCCGGCTGGAGCGCCTGCCGGAACTTGCGCGCGAAGCGGGCGCGGAAATGCTGCTGATCGCGATGCCTTCGGCCAACGCCGCGCAGATGCGGCGGGTGGTGGATCTGTGCGAACAGACCGGGTTGCCGTTTCGCACCGTGCCGCGCCTCGACGACGTGGTGGCCGGCCGCGCGCAGTTCAACGAATTGAAGGAGGTCGCGATCGAGGACCTGCTCGGCCGCGAGCCGGTGAAACTGGACTGGAGCGCGATCCGCCAGGGCCTCACCGGCCGCCACGTGCTGGTCACCGGCGGCGGCGGTTCGATCGGCTCGGAACTGTGCCGGCAGATCGCCCGGCTGGGCGCGTCGTCGCTGACGCTGATCGAACTGTCCGAATACAACCTCTACAGGATCGAGCAGGAACTGCGCGCGCAATATCCGGAATTGCTGTTCCGCGGCTTGATCGGTGATTGCGGCGATGCGGCCACCTGCGCGCACGCATTCGCGCAGGCGCAGCCGGGGGCGGTGTTCCACGCCGCGGCCTACAAGCACGTGCCGTTGCTGCAGGAGCAGTTGCGCGAAACCTTCCGCAACAACGTGCTGGCCACCCGCACCGTGGCGGACGCCGCCGCGCGGCACGGCGTGGAAAGTTTCGTGCTGATCTCCACCGACAAGGCGGTCAACCCGACCAGCGTGATGGGCGCGTGCAAGCGCATCGCCGAAATCGCCTGCCAGGCGGTCGCGGCCGAATCGAACACGCGCTTCATCACCGTGCGTTTCGGCAATGTGCTGGATTCGGCGGGCTCGGTGGTGCCGCTGTTCCGCGAGCAGATCCGCAACGGCGGGCCGGTGACGGTGACGCACCCGGAAATTTCGCGTTACTTCATGACCATTCCGGAAGCCTGCCAGTTGATCCTGCAGGCCACCGCGATGGGCGAGGGCGGCGAAACCTATGCGCTGGACATGGGCGAGCCGGTGCGCATCCGCGACCTGGCCGAGCAGATGATCCGTCTGGCGGGCAAGCAGCCCGGGCGCGATGTCGCGATCGTCTATACCGGCTTGCGTCCGGGCGAGAAATTGTTCGAGGAACTGTTCCATCCGCTGGAAAACTACACCGGCACCGCGCATCCGAAGATTTTCCGCGCGGCACAGCGCGAGTTTTCCGTCGCGCTGGTGACGGCACAATTGGAGCGCGGCGCACAAGCCAGCGCGGCCTTCGACGAAGAAATGTTGCGCGGATGCGTGGCGTCGTTGTTGCCCGGGTATCGCTGGCAGACCGGCGAGGCGGGCGGTGCCGACAACGTGCTGCCGCTGCGTGCAGGCAAGGATATCGCATGAGGATACGACGATGAATGCAGCAGGGACGCACGCGAACCGGGTGCGCAAGGTGGTGTTTCCGGTGGCGGGACTCGGCACGCGTTTCCTGCCGGCGACCAAGGTGGTCGCCAAGGAAATGCTGCCGGTACTGGATCGACCGCTGATCCAGTATGCGGTGGACGAGGCGGTGGATGCCGGCGCGGACACGCTGGTGTTCGTCACCAACCGCTACAAGCACGCGATCGCCGACTACTTCGATTCCGCCTACGAATTGGAGGAAACCCTGGAGCGCGCCGGCAAGCACGAACTGCTTTCGCTGATACAGGGCCTGTTGCCGCCGCACGTGCGTTGCGTCTATGTCACGCAGGAACAGGCGTTGGGATTGGGCCATGCGGTGCTGTGCGCCAAGCCGGTGATCGGCGACGAACCGTTCGGCGTGATCCTGCCCGACGACCTGATCGTGGGCGAGGGCGGCAGCGCATTGCGGCAAATGGTCGATCTGGCCGCTGTCGAGGACGCCGGCGTGCTGGCGGTGGAAGAAGTCCCGCGCGAGGACACCGGCAAGTACGGCATCGTCGATGTCGGCGGTGCACACGACTCCGCGGCGGCGATCCGGCACGTGGTGGAAAAGCCGCAACCGGAACATGCACCATCGAACCTCGCGATCGTCGGCCGCTACGTGCTGCCCGCGCGCATTTTCGAACTGCTTGAAGGCACGCGCCCCGGCGCGGGCGGCGAGATCCAGTTGACCGACGCCATCGATGCGCTGATCGCCGAGTCGAAGGTGCTGGCCTGCCGTTTCGCGGGCACGCGTTTCGATTGCGGCAACAAGTCCGGGCTGGTGCGTGCCACCCTGCATTTCGCGATGCAGGACCCCGCGCTGGCGAAAGTCGCGCGCGAATTCATGGCATGAGCCGCGATCCGTGATGGACGACATCGACTGGATCCTGACCCACCTCGGCGAAGAACGTTCGCGGTATTTCGGCGCGGTCGCGCCGCCGGTCATCCAGTCCTCGATCTTCTGCTTCGACAGCGTCGCGCAGATGCGCGAGCGCGAACGCGACGAGTACGCGCAACACTGTTACACGCGCGGCAACAATCCGACCGTCGAGATTCTTCGCAGGAAGGTCGCCGCGCTGGAAGGCGCCGAGGATTGCCTGGTGTTTTCCTCCGGCGCCGCCGCGATTTCGGCCGCGGTGGTCGCGAGCGTGGCCGCGGGCGACCACGTCGTCTGCGTGCAGAAACCCTACAGCTGGACGCACAAGCTGCTGGCGCACCTGCTGCCGCGTTTCGGCGTGCGGGTGGCGTTTGTCGATGGCAGCGAGACCGCGAACATCGAAGCGGCGCTGGAGCCGGCGACGAAACTGGTCGTGCTGGAGTCGCCCAACTCGCTGACCTTCGAGTTGCAGGATCTCGCCGCGGTGGCGCAACTGGCGAAAGCGCGCGGCATCCGCACGCTGTGCGACAACAGCTACGCCAGCCCGTTGAACCAGTCGCCGATCGCGCTCGGCATCGACCTGGTGGCGCATTCGGCCACGAGATACCTTAATGGCCACAGCGATGTCGTCGCCGGCGCGTTGTGCGGTCCGCGGACGATCCTGCGCGACGTGTTCCGCGGGCCGTTCATGACTTTCGGCGCGGCGCCTTCGCCGCACGACGCGTGGCTGATGCTGCGGGGGCTGCGTACCCTGCGGTTGCGGGTCGAACGCAGCGGCGCGAGCGCGACGAAGATCGCCCAATGGCTGGCGGCGCACCCGAAGGTCGAACGGGTCTGGTATCCGCACCTGCCGTCGCATCCGCAACATGCGCTGGTGCGCAAACAGATGCGCGCGCCGGGCGGCTTGCTGTCCTTCACTCCGCGCTGCACCGACACGGCTGCCGTGGAACGCCTATGCGATGCCTTGCGGCGTTTCCTGCTCAGCGTGTCCTGGGGCGGCTATGAATCCCTGGCGTGTCCGACCGCCGCCTTCCATCCGCCCGCAACCCCGGTGTCCCCCGGGAATCCGCACGAGGCGCCGCCCCACCTGATCCGCCTTTCCATCGGGCTGGAAGATCCGGACGTGCTGATCGCGGACCTGGA
>JAFEEJ010000175.1 GCA_018241145.1 Pseudomonadota bacterium
CCACAACGCGCCTTCCGCTTCGTAGGCGTGGCCTTCCGCGACGATGCGATCGACGGCCTGATCGAGCTTGCCGTCGGTGCGCAGCGAGGACTCCAGAAAATGCACGTCGAAGTGCACACCGAACGCGCGCAGATCCTCGTCCTGTTCCCGGCGTTGCCACAGCACCGCGAATTCACGGATCGCGTCAAGATCGTCCGAATCGCGCGCCGCGATGACGACGTCGTTGCGCGCCTGCACCGTCGCGCCGGCGAGGTAGTCGCGCGCGACATCGCTCACGTATTCGCCGCGATAACCGTCGGTCGGCCAGCGTGGATCGTCGGGATCGATGCCCCTGCAACGCGCCTGCACCGACAATGCGAAGTTGTGGATTTGCGCGCCGGCATCGTTGCAGTAGAACTCTCGCGTCACCGACCAGCCGGTCGCGGCCAGCAGCCGGCACAACGTATCGCCGATCGCCGCCGCGCGCCCGTGGCCGACATGCAGGGGGCCGGTGGGATTGGCCGACACGAATTCGACGCCGACGATCCGGTTTGCACCGGCATGGCTGCGGCCATAATCACCGCCTTGCTGGAACACCCGCCGCAATTCGGCGTGGTAAGCGCCCGCGTTGAGGAAAAAATTGATGAACCCCGGGCCGGCGATTTCCACCTTGCCCACGACATCGTTGGCCGGCAGCGCGGCAACCAGCGCCTGCGCCAGTTCGCGTGGATTGCGGCGGCCTGCCTTGGCCAGGGTCAGGGCAAGATTGCTGGCGAAATCGCCGTGCGCCGGGTTGCGCGTGCGCTCGATCACCACGTCGGGCGGCCCGCCATCCGCGGGCAGTTCGCCGCGGGCGCGCAGCGCAGCGACGGCTTCCAGCAACAAGGTGCGCAGGGTTTCTTTCACGGACGGACGGGCTTCGATGAATCGACCATGCTAACCCAGCGTGTACGAAAACGGGATCACTTCTGCGTGCGAACCCTCGGGAAGCCATGAATGCATCCGCGGATGGGTGAGAACCCGCCGAGGCCGGGGCCGGTCCGGATTCGGCTTCGCGAACCAAGCGCCTCGATGCGAGCGTGCCGGATCCGCATTCGGCACGTCGCTGCGCCGCGCGGAACCCCGGATCGATCAGGATTCGCCGGCAGCCCCGATGCCGAAAATTGTGGATAACTGTGTGTAAAAACGGGCGAGGTCTTGATCCTGCAATACGCTGCAAGCCGCATTCACACGAAGGTCACAAAAAATTTTTCTTTGACGGCGGATGCTTGCGTGGTGCTTTGCAGGATTCCGACAAGAGCATCGCCCAAGTGGCCTTCCTGAAGCGGTGTGAATAAGTGTCGGGCGGCTCGCCGGCGCCCGCTCTCAGATCAGGCCCCGCGCCGCCATCGAAGTCGGTTCGCCTGCGCCGATCACGAAGTGATCCAGCACGCGCACCCCGACCAGCGCGAGCGCGTCGCGCAATTCGCGGGTAATGGCGCGATCGGCCGCGGACGGCTCGGCGACGCCGCTGGGATGATTGTGGGCGAAGATGACCGCCGCGGCATTGCGCGCGATGCATTCGCGCACGACTTCACGGGGATGCACCGATGCGCCGTCGGTGGTGCCGCGGAACAACTCGGCGAAACCGAGTACGCGGTGCCGGTTGTCCAGATACAGGCAGGCGAAGACCTCGTAAGGCAGGTGCGCGAGACGCGCCCGCAGGTAGGCCGCGCTGTCGCGCGGACTGGTCAGGGCGGGAAGATTCTGCAGTTCCTCGCCCAACGCGCGCCGCGCCAGCTCCAGTGCTGCGCCCAGGCGCGCGCGTTTGGCGGGCCCCAGGCCCGGCAGGCGCACGGCGTCGCGCGCGAGCAATGCGGCGATGCCGCCGGCCTCGGCCAGCATGTCGCGCGCCAGGTCGACCGCGCTGCGTCCGCGCGTGCCGCTGCCCAGCAGCAGGGCGATCAGTTCCGCCGCCGACAGCGACTGCGCTCCATGCGCCAGCAGTTTTTCGCGCGGGCGTTCGTCGACGGGCCAATCCCGGATGGATCGGGAAGGCCGTGCCTGCGATCTTTCCCCGGCGGTGGATCGCCCCTCGCGCGGGGTTGGGTTGGTTGGGTCGAGAGAAGAGTGTGTCATGAAGGTTGCCGCGATGGCCCGGACCAGCCGTTGGAATGCAATTGCGACATGCGAATCGGCGATCCGGCAGCGGCAGCCTCGGGCGAATCCGGTAAGCTTGCGCCACTGCCTGCAGTCAGCCGTTGCCGACATGGACCTTTCCAGCCTGCAGCACCGTCGCATCCTGCTGGGCGTGTCCGGCGGCATCGCGGCTTACAAGGCTTGCGAACTCACGCGCCGGTTGCGTCAGGCGGGCGCGGAGGTGCGCGTCACCCTGACGGCCAACGCCGCGCGGTTCGTCACGCCGCTGACCTTCCAGGCGCTGTCGGGCCACCCGGTGCGTGCGGAACTCTGGGATGAAACCGCCGAGATGGGGATGGGCCATCTGGAACTGGCGCGCTGGGCGCAGCGCATCGTGATCGCGCCCGCTTCCGCCGACGTGGTCGCGAAACTGGCGCACGGTTTCGCCGACGACCTGCTGACGACGTTGTGCCTGGCGAGCGATGCGCCGCTGGCGATCGCGCCGGCGATGAACCATCGCATGTGGCGGCACGCGGCGACGCAGGCGAACATCGAAACCTTGCGCGCGCGCGGCGCGGCGATCCTCGGGCCCGATGACGGCGCGTTGGCGGAAGGCGAATCCGGCCCGGGCCGCTTGATGGAGCCGGAAGACCTCGCGCTCGCGCTGGCGCAACTGGAAAACGCCGCCCGCACAGGCGGCAAGCTCGCCGGCCTGCACGTGGTGGTCGATGCCGGGCCGACCTACGAGGACATCGATCCGGTGCGCTTCCTCGGCAATCGCAGTTCCGGGCGCATGGGTTTCGCCGTCGCGCAGGCCGCGCTGGATGCCGGCGCGCGGGTGACGCTGGTGGCGGGGCCCGTGCATCTGCCTGCGCCGCAAGGCGCCGAGCGCATCGACGTGCGCAGCGCGCGCGAAATGCGCGACGCGGTACTCGCCGCCGTTGCGGACGCGGACATTTTCATCGCCGCCGCGGCGGTCGCCGACTGGCGGGCGGAGACGGCCAGCGCGCACAAGCTCAAGAAGGGCCGCGGACCCGAAACGCTGGCGCTGGCGCAGAATCCCGACATCCTGGCCGAGGTCGCCGCGCTCGACCGCAAGCCCTTCGTGGTCGGTTTCGCCGCCGAAACCGAAGACCTCGAGCGCAACGCGCGCGAAAAACTCGCGCGCAAGAAACTCGACCTGGTCGCCGCCAACGAAGTCGGCGCCGATCGCGGCATCGACACGCAGGACAACGCGCTGCACCTCTACTGGAACGGCGGCGAGCAGGCGCTGGCACGCGCGCCGAAGCGCGAACTCGCCGGCAGGCTGATCGAGCGCATTGCAGCCTTGCACGCATCGCAACGGGGCAATCGTTGATGGACACGCCCGCCCGGAACGGCACGCTGGACGTGCAGTTGAAAATCCTCGATCCGCGCCTCGGCGACACGATCCCGTTGCCCGAATACGCGACCGACGGCAGCGCGGCGATGGACCTGCGCGCCGCGCCGGAGGCGGCGATCGAACTGGCACCCGGCGCGAGCGCGCTGGTGGCGACCGGCCTGGCGATGCATATCGGCGATCCGGCGTGGTGCGCGCTGATCCTGCCGCGCTCCGGGCTGGGCCACAAGCACGGGCTGGTGCTCGGAAACCTCACCGGCGTGATCGACGCCGACTACCAGGGTCCGCTGATGGTTTCCTGCTGGAATCGAGGACACGCGACTTTCCGCATCGCGCCGGGCGACCGCATCGCGCAGATGTTGTTCGTTCCGGTGGCGCGGGCACGCTGGCATCTCGTGCACGCCTTCCCGCCCAGCGCCCGCGGCGCGGGCGGGTTCGGCTCGACCGGCGTAGGATGACCACGGATGAGCATCGAGGGCAAACTCCCTTCCGGCGCCCTGCGCGCACGCTTCAACCGCCACCGCGGGGCGGCCGAACTGGCCGCCGACATCGCGCTGGCGCTGGCCGTGCTGCTGCTGATCGGCGCGTTGTTCCTCGGCTGGCAGGCGTGGTTGATCGCGCGCCAGTCCGGGATCGCACAGGACCTTGCGCAGGACAAGGCGCAGGCGCTGGCGGGCGTATCCGCCGCGGTCGTGTCGCAACGGCAGGAAGTCGAGCGCGCGCTCGCCAATCCCACCCTGCGCGAGGCGCTCGCCGCGGGCGATGCCGACGCGCGCGCGCGCGCCGCGCAATTGCTGAAAGCGTTGCTGCCGCAGGCACACGCCGTGGCGTTCTACAGCGCGGCACTGGATGAAGTGCTGAAGGGCAACCTGCAGCAGATCGGCTATGCCCGCGCGGCGCAGCTGATGCGCGCGCAAGGTGCCAATGCGGCTGCGCCGGAAGAAGTGCGCACCCGGATGCCGCAGACCGTTTCGTACGCACAACCGCTGGCCGATGCCGGGAAGACGATCGCCTGGGTCGTGGTGGAAATGCCGTTCACGCACATCCGCGCGGCCTTCGACACCGTCGATGTCGGCGCGGGGCGCATGGACCTGCGCCAGGGCGATGGCGACGACAGCCTGCTGGTGGCGACGCGCGGGCCATCCGGCGTCTCCACCGATGACGACAGCGGCGCGCCCGTTCCGCACAGCCGGTTGCGCATCGCCACGGCGGTGCCCTCGTACTGGCTGCCGCTGACGCACTCGCTGGCGGTGGCGTCCGCGCTCGCAGCGCTGGCGCTGATCCTTGCGCTGGCTCTTTTCCTTGCACGCGCGCGCATCCGCACTCGCTCGGCCGCCGCGGTCGTCGCCGAGCCCAGCCTGGCGCAGATGGCGCCCGCACCGGTCCCGCGGAAAGCCGCGCCGGCTGCGTCGCCCGCTTCGTCCACCGCTGCAACGGTGGCAACCCGGCCGCCGCAAATCGTGGTTCCCGATCGCGGCATTTTCCGTGCGTACGACATCCGCGGCGTGGTCGGCCAGACGCTGAGCGACGACGCCGCGCGCGCGATCGGCCGCGCCATCGGCAGCGTGATGCGCGAAAAAAATCTGGCCGACATCGTGGTCGGTCGCGACGGCCGGCTGTCCGGCCCGCAGATTTCCGGCGCGTTGATCGAAGGCCTGCGCGCGGCCGGCGTGGACGTGATCGACATCGGCCCGGCGGCCACGCCGGTGGTGTATTTCGCCAGCTTCCACCTCAACACCGGTTGTTGCGTGGCCGTGACCGGCAGCCACAACCCGCCCGACTACAACGGCTTCAAGATCGTGGTCGGCGGTGAAACCCTTGCGGAAGATGCGATCCAGGACCTGTACACGCGCATCGCCGAGGGCCGGCTCGCTGAAGGCCACGGTTCGCTGCGGCAGATGGATGTCTCGCACGATTACGTGCAGCGCATCGCTTCGGACATCCAGACCGGCCGCGCGTTGAAGGTCGTGATCGATGCCGGCAACGGCATCGCCGGCGCGATCGCGCCGGAGGTGATCCAGGCGATCGGCGGGGAAGCGATCCCGCTGTATTGCGAGGTGGACGGCAACTTCCCGCACCACCATCCCGATCCGTCCAATCCCGAGAATCTCACCGACCTGATCCTGATGGTGAAGAAGACCGGCGCCGACCTCGGGCTGGCCTTCGACGGCGACGGCGACCGCCTCGGCGTGGTCAGCAAGGATGGCGAAGTCATCTACCCCGATCGCCTGCTGATGCTGTTCGCGACCGACGTGCTGCTGCGCAACCCGGGCGCCACCATCATCTACGACGTGAAGTGCACCGGCCACCTGCAGCCGCTGATCCTGAAAGCCGGCGGCAGTCCGCTGATGTGGAAGACGGGCCACTCGCTGATCAAGGCGAAGATGAAGGAAACCGGCGCGCAACTGGCCGGCGAGATGAGCGGGCACTTCTTCTTCCGCGAGCGCTGGTACGGCTTCGACGACGGCGTCTATTCCGCCGCGCGGCTGCTGGAAATCCTCGCCGACGATCCGGCCGCGCGCACGCCCGAAGAAATCTTCGCCACGCTGCCGAGCGGCGTGTCCACGCCCGAACTGCACGCGCAGATGCGCGAAGGCGAAAACCACGCCTTCATCGAACGCTTCCGCGCGCACGCGCAGTTCGAAGGCGCGCGCCTCACCACCATCGACGGCGTGCGCGCCGACTGGCCGGACGGCTGGGGGCTGGTGCGGGCGTCCAACACCACGCCGGTGCTGGTGCTGCGCTTCGATGCCGACAACGCCGACGCGCTGAAACGCATCCAGGAAGCCTTCCGCGCGCAATTGCTGGCGGTGGATGCCGGCTTGCAGCTGCCGTTCTGATTTTTTCTGTGATAGCGGCGCAGCTCGTTCGTCAACCATCCAACGAGATGCGCCAGAAGTTCCAGGTAGCCGCGGCCATTTTTGGAGCTGACCGGAAAACGGAGCGGCTCAGGATTTGATCGGTTTGATCTTGATCATTGATCCCCGGAAGCCGATCATCCGCGCCATGTCATCCCGCGGCATAGTAAAGCTAGAAAGTCCGTACGGGTTTGCCGACACCGTGCA
>JAFEEJ010000176.1 GCA_018241145.1 Pseudomonadota bacterium
CGCGCCGATCGAAACCCCGGTCGGCCATTGACTTGCTGCCCAATCGGAGGAACCCATGAACCCCTTGAAAACTCGTCGCTGCATCGGCATCTGCGCACCGCTCGGCGCAACGGCGATCGTCACTGCATCCGCCGCGCACGCCAATCAGCCCAACGCCACCGACCTGCCGAGTTATCCCGGCGCCACCAACGGCATCATGGACGCGACCTATCGCGACACATTCGGGCATTCGTGCATCCATTACATGGCGAATTCGGCCGAGCCGTTGGCCACGGTCGAGGCCTGGTATCGCAAACAGATGGCCGGCGCGCATGAAACCCCCGTCAATGCCGACAACATGTACGGCGGTTTTTTCAAGCTCGACGGCAGCCGGCTGAAGCGCGGCAACGACTTCGCGAACACTTATCGATCGCAGTGCCAGAAGGATACGTCGGTCGAACTTTTCAGCTGCAGGAACTGATCCCGAGGGAGGAGTACGTCATGAAACGCAACATGTGGCTTCCATCGTTCACCGCAGTGCTTTTGCTTGCGGCGTGCTCGGGTGGCGCAACGGATACGGGTGCGGCCGCATCGAACGGCGCCGGCGTCGCCGTGGCGTCATCCGCATCGGGTTCTGGCGACACGCAGGCTGCGGCAAATAAGTCCGGCGACGATGATGCGATCACGCAAATAAACTGCGCGAAAATCTTCAAGCCCGATGACGTGACGTCGATTCTGGGCAAGTCGGGCAAGGTCGGCAATTACACGCTGCGCGATCGTTCCTGCAAATTCGAAACCGCGGACGGCCAGACGCTCACGGTGTATGGCGGCAAGGGCGACGACCTCACCAGCCAGGTGTCCTGGAACGATGCCACGACAAGTTCCGACAAGGTTCGTTTTGCCAAACTCGATGGCGTGGGCGACGAGGCGTACTGGCGCAAGGATGGCCTGCACAACGAGATGCTCAGTCGCAAGGGCGACCTTTGGTGTTCTATTTCCGGCGGGCCGCCGCCGAAGACCGAAGCCGAGGCACGCAAGAGCGGCGAGCTGTGCAACAAAGTCTACGCATCCGGGCTGTGACCGCATTCGTCTGCGCTCCCCGGCAAGCAGCCTTTTACCCACCAAGAGGACAACGACATGTACGCCAGATCCATTATTCTGTCCGCGATATCCGTATTCGCATTCTCGGGTTTTGCCGGAAATGCCCACGCCGCCGATCCCGCCTGCAAACCGGTGTTCGACGCCATGGTCAAAATGGCCGGCACGCCCAATCATCAATACCTCAGCGAATCCGCCGCATACCGCGCGGCGCCGGGCAGTGGCGAGATCATCACCACTTCCAGCGCCATGTACGTGAAGGTTTCAGGCGCATGGCACAAGGATGTGTACAACCCGCAGCAGCAAATGGCCGAAATGCGCGAGGCCGCCACGAGCAAACCCATGACCTGCACGCACCTGCGCGACGAGGCGGTCGCGGGTGAGCCCACCGCGTTGTATGCCACGACCGAGAAGCAGGACGATGGCGATACGGTGGATTCGCAATTGTGGATCTCCAAATCGCGCGGCCTGCCGGTCAGACAGACGATCGATGTGGATGTCGGCGGGAAAGCGGGCAAGTCCCACAGCGAATTGCGCATCGATTACAAGAATGTTCAAGCGCCTGCCGGCTCCTGACGACAAGAAGGGTGGCGGCGATCGGCCCGGGCGACCGATCACTGCTTTCGCTGCACACCACATCGCGAGATCCAGTGGTCCGCTCAGCGCGCCACAGGCCGCGGCTACACGCCACGAACACGCCGAGATGGACACGCCCGCACGCGTGCAATGGCGCCCACCACTCAGTCTGCGGCGATGGGCGCGGACGCCTTCGCCGCCACGCGTTCCAGCGTGCCGATCGAATGGCCCTGCTCGGCCAGGTATTCCAGCCAGCGGTTGAGGAAGGAATTCATGCGCAGGCGGTGCTGCAGCACGTTGCGGCCGGGCGCGAACGGCCCGAGCACCTGCCACAGCTGGCGGCCGGGCTGGCAATGCAGCGCTTCGGTCGTGTGCGCATCCAGGTACATGCGCAGTTGCGCCGACGGCGCGGGCTGGCCGGTCGATGCGTCGAGCAATTCATAGCTCAGGCCGAGCTCGACCGTGTAGCGATGGCGCTCCTGGATGACCAGCCGCAAATCCAGGCCGTCATCGACCGAGGAAACATACTCGCCCACCGGCAACCGTTGCGGCGCGAACAGTCGCAGCAGGCGCTGGTGGTTCTCCGCGTACAGGCCCATCAGCCAGGCGAAACGACCGGGCAGCAATGCATCCGCGCGCGATGCGTGGACGGGAAAATGCTTGCGTGCGAACGTGGTGGACATGGGTCGATCTTAATGGGGGATTTCGAATGCGCGAGTCTTGTTTTTTTCGCCAAAAGGGTTCACGGTATGGGGGTCTGTCGAGCCTCTCGCAAGCTTCGTGCCGAACCCGGCGCAACCCGCGCTGACGCCGCGCTTCCGAAGCACTACCATCCCGCGGATGGATGGTTCCGACCTGCCCTCGCTGCTTGCGCGCAAGCTGGCCGAAGCCGCGCCCCCGCGGTTGTGCGTCGGCTATTCCGGCGGCGCCGATTCCACCGCGCTGCTGCACGCGCTGGCGCAACTGCCGCGGGCGTTCGAATTGCGCGCGTTGCACGTCGACCACGGCTTGCATGCCGAGAGCGCGCGCTGGACGGAACATTGCAAACGGTTTGGCACGACGCTGGACGTGCCGGTTGAAATCGTCCGCGTGCAGGTCGCGCACGACCGCGGCGAAGGACTCGAAGCGGCGGCGCGACACGCACGACATGCGGCCTTTGCGGCGGCGATTCAACCCGGCGAATGGCTGGCGCTGGCGCACCATCGCGATGACCAGATCGAAACCGTGCTCCTGAAACTGCTGCGCGGCGCGGGACCGCAGGGTCTGGGCGGCATGCGCGAGGTGCGTGGATTCGGCGCGGGCATGTTGTGGCGCCCTTTGCTGGAACTGCCACGCGTCGAGCTGCGCAAGTACGCGGCGGAACACGGGCTCGCCTGCATCGACGACCCGTCCAATACCGACCTGCGCCTGTCGCGCAATTACCTGCGCGCCGAAATCGTGCCGAAGCTGGCCGCGCATTGGCCGCACGCGGCCGAATCGATCGCGCACTCGGCGGCGTTGTGCCGTGAGGCGACATCGTTCCTGGATGCGCAAGCCGAAGCGGCGCTGACGAGCTTGCGCAATGCGGACGACACGCTGGATGCTCGCGACTGGGCTGCATTGCCGGACGCCTTGCGCGTGCCGGTGCTGGAACGCTGGTTGCACGGGCTGGGCTTGCGCGCACCACCGCCTGCACGCTGCGAAGAACTGCGCCGGCAGATCGAACGGGCACGCGAGGACCGCGAGCCGTGCATTGCCCTGCCCTGCGGAGAACTGCATCTCTGGCGCGGCGCGTTGCACGCGCTGCCGCGGCGGTCGCCGATCCCGGACGATTGGGAAACGAACTGGAACGGCGCGCCGCTGGAATTGCCCGGCGGCGTGGGCGTGCTGGCGCTTTGCGCTGCAAGTCCGGACGACCGGACCGCCTTGACCGATCCGTCGCTGCGCGTGCGCTTCCGGCGAGGCGGCGAACGGATCAAGCCCGCCGGCGATGCGCACACGCGCGAACTGCGCGACCTGTTCCAGCGCGCCGGCATTCCGCCGTGGCAGCGCGGAAGGATTCCGCTGGTCTTCCGCGGCGGCGAGTTGCTGGCAGTGGGCGACCTCTGGACCAGCGATGCAGGCATCGCGTGGTTCGCCGGACGCGGCGTGCACATGACATGGCGGCGCAAATGAGCGTGGCAGCGGCTGGGCAGCGCGGCAATCCGAGGCCGGAAGCGGATTCCGGGTTCCGTTCGCGATGAAGCCGCGACCGGCCCCGGAATGACGGCATGGTCCTGGGATCGTCCCACGATCGCGGAGTTCAAGAAGCGGCCATCCCTGACCGCACTTTTCAGATAGGCTTCTCCGACTTCCGACTTCCGACTTCCGACTCCCGACTCCCAAGTTCCGCATGCGTTGCGCGATCCTCGCCGCTGCGCTAGCGTGCGCGCCATGAACGA
>JAFEEJ010000177.1 GCA_018241145.1 Pseudomonadota bacterium
AGTGCCACCGGCCGGCCGCACACCCCACGTGCCCGAGCCGGCGCCACTGGAACGGCTGGTCGTGAAGAAGCTCAACCGCGAATTCATCCTCAATGCGGCCGACATCGACCGTATCGACACCGACGGCAATTACGTCACCATTTACGCGCAGGGAAACGCGTGGCCGCTGCGGGAATCCATGGCGGCGCTGGAACGAAGGCTGGATCCGAGGCACTTCGCGCGGGTCCACCGCCGCCACATCGTGAACCTCGACCGCATCCGCGAAATCCAGCCGTGGGACAGCGGCGACTACCGGATCAAGCTGGCCGACGGCAGTTTCGTGAACTTCAGCCGCCGCTACCGCAGCCGCCTGCCGCAGTTGTTCAACTGACTGGACCAGCGGCCAGCGCCGCTCGTCACCGGAAGGCGCCGCTCGCCCCAGATCGTGTTGCCGGCGCGCCCTGCACGGCCTAGCTTCCACACATTCCCCATTCGGAGCAGCACGATGCGCGTGGCGATTGGCAGGTGCATGACTTTCGGGCTGGCGACCGTGCTGGCCGGTTGCGGCGGCAGCTACGCGCCGCCGCCAGCCGCGCCGGACGCCGGCTGGGCGCATTACGGCGGCGACGCCGGCGGCACCCGCTATTCGACGGCTGCCCAGATCACCCCCGCGAACGTGAAGCATCTGAAAGTGGCGTGGACCTTCCACAGCGGCGAGCACGGCGCGGGCTTCCCCGGCGACGAGTGGACCAGCCACATGACATGGGAAGCCACGCCGATCCTCTACGAGGGCGCCTTGTATTTCACCACCAGCGAAACCAACGTGGTGGCGATCGACGCGGCAACCGGCAAATTGCGCTGGCGCCACGACTCGCACGCCCCGAAACTCTGGTACTCGGATGCGGCTTCGCGCGGCGTCACGTTGTGGGTCGACCCGCAATCCGGCGCGGACGCGCCGTGCCACGCGCGCATCTTCGCGCCCACGCTCGACGGCCGCTTGCTGGCGCTGGATGCCAAGACGGGCAAGCTTTGCCAGGACTTCGCCGACCATGGCGCGCTGGACCTGACGCAGGGCATCCACTCCACGTACAAACCCGGCGACAGGTTTCGCAACTATCTGGTGACCTCGCCGCCCGTGATCCTCGACGGCAAGGTGATCCTCGGTTCCTCGGTCGGTGACAACCGCGGCGTGGAGCTTGAGCACGGCACGGTACGCGCCTACGACGCGCGCACGGGCAAGTTCGCGTGGGGCTGGGATCCGATTCCGCGCGATCCTTCCAACCCGGTGTATCCACAATGGAACGCGCACGCAGCAGCGATAACCGGTGCCGCCAATGCCTGGGCCCCGCTGTCGGTGGATCCACAACGGCACCTGGTGTTCGTGCCGACCGGTTCGGCCAGCCCTGATTTCTTCGGCGGTCTGCGTCCGGGCGACAACCGCTGGGCGAATGCGGTGATCGCGCTGGATGGCGATACCGGCAAGCTGGCGTGGGGTTATCAATTGGTGCACCACGACCTGTGGGATTACGACAGCGCCGCGCAACCCTCGCTGGTCACGCTGCAACACGAAGGCCGCACGATCCCGGCGGTGATCCAGCCGACCAAGACCGGCATGCTGTTCACCTTCGATCGCGAAACCGGCAAGCCCGTTTTCCCGATCGTCGAAAAGCCGGTGCCGCAGGACGGCGTGCCGGGCGAGGTGCTGTCGAAAACCCAGCCGTTTCCGTCGGCGCCAGAACCGCTGGTACGGCAAGGTCCCGTGACGAAGGACGATCTCGCGCACATTTCGTTCGGCTGCCATCCCGAGCGCTACCAGTCCGAAGGCATCTTCACGCCGCCGAGCGTGCAGGGCAGCATCGAGCAACCCGGCTACGCCGGCGGCGTCGAATGGGGCGGGCTCGCGTTCGATGCGCGGCACCAGATCGCGGTCGTGAACACCAACGATCTGCCGATGCTGGTGGCGCTGGTGCCGCGCGACCAGCTGATGACGCAGGAAATGTCCGATCAGTACAAGGGCTGGAACTTTTCCGAGATGACCGGAACCCCTTACGGCATGCGCCGCAAGGCTTTCATGTCATCGTGGGGAACGCCTTGCGTCAAGCCGCCGTGGGGTGAACTTTCCGCGATCGACATGCGCACCGGCAAGCGGCTTTGGCAGGTGCCACTGGGCAACGCGGTGCTGAACCACTGGAACCTCGGCGTACCGGGCATGGGCGGCCCGGTCGTCACCGCCTCCGGATTGATCTTCGTCGCCGCCACCATGGACGACGACATCCGCGCCTTCGACGAGCACACAGGCAAACTGCTGTGGCAATACCACCTGCCCGCGGGGGGCCAGGCCACGCCGATGACCTACGCGATCAATGGAAAACAGTACGTCGTGATTGTCGCCGGCGGGCACGGGCCACTGAATACCAAGCGTGGCGATACCGTGGTCGCCTTTGCGTTGCCGCAATAACCCTGTGTGAGGACGGCCGGCTTGCACCGGCCGTCCGTGCGTACATCAAGCTGCGGCACTGCGCTTGATCAACCCCTCCTCCTGCATCGCGGCCTGCACCGCGGGACGCGCAGCCACGCGTTGCTGGAACGACTCCAGCGCCTTGAACTGCGACAGGTCGAGTTCGACGTGCGGGGCCCAGTTGGTGACCGTGAACAGATAGGCGTCCGCGACGGTGAAATGATCGCCCAGCAGCCATGCCTGCCCGGCAAGGATGCCGTCGATCCACGCATAACGCTTGCGCAGGTATTCCTTGCGTTCTGCGCGCGTCGCTTCCGGCGTCTCCTGCTTGAACAGCGGGCTGTAGGTCTTGTGGATCTCGGAATTGATGTAACCCAGCATTTCCTGCAGGCGATAGCGCGCCAGCGTGCCGTTGGCCGGCGCAAGGCCGCTTTCGGGTTCCTGGTCCGCAAGGTATTGCACGATCGCCGGGCCTTCCGTCAGCACCTCGCCGTTGTCCAGTTCCAGCGCCGGCACGTAACCCTTGGGGTTGACCGCAAGGAAATCCGCGCCGCCTTCGATGCGCCTGGTTTTGGTGTCGGTTTTCACCAACGTGACGGGAAGGCCGGCCTCGCGTACCACGATGTGCGGGGAAAGCGAGCATGCGCCCGGTGCGTAATACAGCTTCATGGAATGCTCCTTGGTTGTCGGGATCGTCCGCCGCGGCTCGCGGCGACGAGATATCCTATCGCTACTTGGTTACTCATGGATACCATATAACCGGCAGTAAGCTGTAGAATGTGGTTACTGTCCGGTTACCGCTCATCGAGGTGCGACATGGGCCTGCAGTTGCGCAAAACCCGGGTTGCCGAATCGCTGCCGGCTTGTCCGCTGACCGAAACGCTCGCATTGCTGCGGGGCGCGTGGGCACCCAACGTGATCTGGTACCTGAGCGCTTGTCCGCGTCGGTTCGGCGAATTGCGCCACGACATCCCGCGCATTTCCGCGCGCGTCCTGAGTGCGCGCCTGCGCGAGCTGGAAACACGCGGCCTCGTCACGCGACGCCTGCTGGACACTTCGCCGCCCTCGGCGGAATACGCGCTGACCGATCTCGGCCGCGAACTGCTGCCGGCGATCGACGCGTTGGCGCGGGTCGGCCACAAGCTGATCCGGCAATGGGAGAAACATCCGCCCCGCCAGCCGGCCGCGCGCGCCAGGGCGACCGGCCGATGAGCCGTCTTCCCGTCGAGGCACAAGGCCGTCACCGGCAACCGCTCGGCATGTCCCCTGCGCGTTTCCTGCGCGAGTACTGGCAGAAGCGGCCGCTGCTGGTCCGCAACGCGTTTCCGGATTTCGTTCCGCCGCTGTCCGGGGATGACCTCGCCGGGCTTGCGTGCATGGACGGCGTGCTGGCGCGGATCGTCACGCACGACCCGAAGCGGAATCGCTGGAAGCTTGCCGCCGGCCCGTTCGACGATGCGGTCTTCGCAAAATTGCCGGCGTCGCATTGGACCCTGCTGGTGCAGGACGTGGACAAGTGGGATGCCGACGTCGCCGCGCTGCTCGATCGTTTCGGTTTCCTGCCGAGCTGGCGCATCGACGACGTGATGGCGAGCTATGCGACGGACGGCGGCGGCGTGGGCGCCCACGTCGACCAGTACGACGTGTTCCTGCTGCAGGGCGCCGGCCGGCGCCGCTGGAGGATCGATACCGATTCGCGCGCATCGCGTGAATTCCGCGACGACGTCGAACTGAAGTTGCTGCGCGAATTCCGTCCTTCGCGCGAATGGACGCTCGCGCCCGGCGACCTGCTGTACCTGCCGCCGGACGTGCCGCACGAGGGCGTGGCGATCGGCGAATGCATGACGTTTTCCATCGGCATGCGCGCACCGTCGAAGGCGGAATTGCTGGTGGCATTCGCCGAAACCGTTGCGATGCGGTTGCCCGAATCGCGGCGTTATGCCGACCCCGGCCTGCGACCCGCGCGCAGGCCCGGCGAGATCGACGCGGCGGCGCTGCGCCGTGCGCGCGCGGCGCTCGGCCCCGCCGCGCAAATGCTCGACGCGGAAGGCCTCGCGGATTTCTTCGGCCGGTTCGTCACGGCCTATCGCACTTCCCGCCCGGCCATTGCGCCGAAGCGGAAGGCGGACGCGGTGAAACTCGCGGCCGAGCTGCCACGCAGCGTGTTCGAGCGCGATCCCTGGAGCCGCTTCGCCTGGCGCCGCACCGCGCGTGGCGCGGTCCTGTACGTGTCGGGCGAACCGTACCGCTGCCCGCCCGCGTGGGCGCAGGCCCTGTGTGGCCCCGGGCGGGCGCTCGCCGGCGCGCGGCTCGCCGAGCTGCCTGCGCGCGGCGCCGGTGTGACGCTGTTGGCAGAATTGCTCGACGCCGGTTTCCTCGTCCGAAAACGAAGCTGAACAATTCGCTGAACAGGCATACAATCGCGGGAAATCCACCATGCACAGGTGCAGCCGTGCTGCCGGGTCCCAGGGCCGGCAGCTCCGCGGCCAAGGGCTCCGTGATCCGCGACGATTTCACCATTGAAACCGCCGACTGGTGCAGCGAGCGCGACCGCGATGCGCTGTGCGCGGTGCGCGAGCAAGTCTTCGTGCGCGAACAGAACGTTCCGCCGGAGATGGAAACCGACGAAGACGATCCGCGTTCGCTGCACGTCGTGGCGCGCGCGCGCGACGGCGCGACCATCGGTACCGGCCGGCTGTCGCCGGGCGGACAGATCGGCCGCATTGCGGTGTTGTCCGGCCGCAGGGGCGCGGGTGTCGGGTCGGCATTGCTGCGCGTGCTGCTGGAGCAGGCGCGCGCGCGCAAGCTGCCGGCGGTCCACCTGCACGCGCAGGCCGAAGCCGCGGGCTTCTACGAAAAGTACGGTTTCGCGGCGAGCGGCGAGGATTTCATGGAGGCCGGCATCCCGCACCGGCCGATGCTGCTTTATTTGGAGGCCTTGCCCGGGCCGCCGCGGCCGCCGCCGCCGGTGCGCCCGCAAGCGCGGGCGCTGAACGTGCAGACGCGCGAACAGTTGATCGAGGCCACATTCGCGGTCCTGCGCGACACGCGCCACGTGCTGCGCATCCTCGTGTATGAACTGGATCCCATGCTGCTGGACGATTCGGCGTGCCTGGTCGAATTGCGCCGCATCGCGATTTCCGGACGCGGCGCGTCCATCCGCGTGATCGCGCAGAGCATCGATGTGGCGCAGCGGCAGGGCAACCGCATGCTGGATCTGGCGCAGCGATTGCCCTCCATCATCCAGTTCCGCCGGCCGGTCGAGGACGTCGATTGCGAATATCCTTCGGCGTTCCTGTGCACCGACGTCGGCGGTTATCTGTTCCGGCCGATCGCGCAGCGTATGGAATGCGTCGGCTCCACCTGCGCGCCCGGCCGCGCCGCGCAATTCGAGAAGTTGTTCGACCAGGTCTGGGAACGCTCGGAACCCATGAGCGAATTGCGCCCGCTCGGGATTTAGGGAAGCTCTGAACCAATCCATCCGGGATTTGTCAGAGCACGCCGAGTCCGTCACATGTCCGGACTCGGCTTCGACGGATCCAACACTTGCCGTGTTTGATCCGCGTGCGGTGCATCCCTGCACCGCAGGAACCTCAATAAATCAGAGGTTCCTTAGGGCGTTGCGCAGGCAGTCATCCTGGCGCGCCAGCCGGTCCGCGCATCCTTGCGCGCGCGTTCGCCGGCTTCGCTGTTCGTGCGCGTTCCGGACGCGCGCAGGCAAGCCCACTCGCGAAAGCCCCGGCTTGCCCGCAGCGCAACATCGACCCGGTATAATGGAAGGTCGGCCGTACGGGCCGGCGATCGTGCGGATCGATCCCGCATCGAAAGCTATGGTGATGGCGTGAGCGACAGCGACAACCGGTTGCGGCAGGTTTCGCCGCAGCAATTCCTGGAGTCTTCCCAGCTCGGCGGCGGCAATGCCGCGTACGTCGAACGGCTCTACGAGGATTGGCTGCGCGATTTTGCATCGGTGCCGCAGCAGTGGCGCGCCTATTTCGAAGGCCTCAAGGGCCGCAACGACGTGCCGCACTCGGACGCGATCGCGCGCATCGAGCAGGCGCAGAAGCTCAACGGCCACGCTCGCATCGTACCGGTGGACGATGCGCACGCGCGCAAGCAGGCCGGCGTGCTGCGCCTGCTGACCGCGTTCCGCTCGCGCGGGCACCTCGCCGCCGACCTCGACCCGCTGGCGATCGCGCCGAAACTCCCGGCGCCCGACCTCGAACTGGCCTTCCACGGCCTCGCCGATTCCGACCTCGATACCGATTTCGATTGCGGCACCTTCGCGGGCGGCAACCAGCGCATGAAGCTGCGCGAACTGCGCGGCCGCCTGCAGGCAACCTATGCGAACACGATCGGCGCGGAGTTCATGCACATCAGCGACGTCGCGCAACGGCGGTGGCTGTACGCGCGGCTGGAACAGGCCAGCGGCGACCCCGGCCTGGGCGAAGACGTGCGCCGCCGCGTGCTGCACAAGCTGACCGCGGCGGAAGGCCTGGAGCGTTACCTGCATACCAGATACGTCGGCCAGAAGCGCTTCTCGCTGGAAGGCGGCGATTCGCTGATCCCGCTGCTGGACGACATGATCCGCCGCGCAGCCGGCGCCGGCGTGCGCGAACTGGTGATCGGCATGGCCCATCGCGGCCGCCTCAACGTGCTGGTCAACACGCTCGGCAAGCCGCCGCAGAAATTGTTCGAGGAATTCGAGGGCAAGTTCGACCATCTGGACGATCCGGCGCATTCGGGCGACGTGAAGTACCACATGGGATTTTCCGCCGACATCGCGACACCCGCCGGCGACATCCACCTGGCGCTCGCGTTCAATCCTTCGCACCTGGAAATCGTCAACCCGGTGGTGGCAGGCTCCGTGCGCGCGCGCCAGATCCGTGCGCACGACGGCTCGCGCGAGCACATGCTGCCGATCCTGGTGCACGGCGACGCCGCGCTCTCGGGCCAGGGCGTCAACATGGAACTGTTCAACATGTCGCAGACGCGCGGCTTCGGCGTCGGCGGCACCGTGCACGTCGTGATCAACAACCAGATCGGCTTCACCACCCCCGCCGACGAAGGCCGCAGCACGCTGTATTGCACCGATGTCGCCAAGATGGTCAACGCGCCGGTGCTGCACGTGAACGGCGACGATCCCGAAGCGGTGCTGCAGTGCGCGCGTCTTGCCTTCGATTTCCGCCGCGAGTTCCACAAGGACGTGGTGATCGACCTGGTCTGCTACCGCCGCCACGGCCACAACGAGGCCGACGAACCTTCCGCCACGCAGCCCGTGATGTACGCCACCATCAAGCAGCTGCCGACCACGCGCGAACTGTACGCACGGCGCCTGGTCGAGGCGAAACTGATCGGCGCCGACGATCCGCAGCAGTTCTCCGAATCTTTCCGCACGCAACTGGAAGCCGGCAAGCCGGTCACCGAACTCGCCGGCAACGACGTGCAGAAATCGCCGGTGGACTGGAGCCGCCACTCGCACGGCACGCTCGCGCAGGCCGTCGCCACCGGCGTCGAACGCAAGACCCTGGATGCGCTCGCGCAGCGGATCCTCACGCTGCCGGCGGATGTCGCCTTGCAGCCGCGCGTCGCCAAGATCTACGACGACCGCCGCAGGATGGCGCTGAGCGAACAGCCGCTGGACTGGGGCTACGCCGAAAACCTGGCCTACGCCACGCTGGTCGCCCAGCACCACGGCCTGCGCCTGGTCGGGCAGGACAGCGGCCGCGGCACCTTCTTCCATCGCCACGCCGAACTGCACGACCAGAAGACCGGCAACGTGTACACGCCGCTGCAGCACGTCGAGCCGGAAATGTCGGTGGAGATCATCGACTCGCTGCTTTCGGAAGAAGCGGTGATGGCGTTCGAATACGGTTACGCCACCACCGATCCCGACACCCTGGTGCTGTGGGAAGCGCAGTTCGGCGATTTCGCCAACGGCGCGCAGGTGGTGATCGACCAGTTCATCTCCTCCGGCGAAGCCAAGTGGGGCCGACTGTGCGGATTGGTGCTGCTGCTGCCGCACGGTTACGAAGGCCAGGGTCCGGAACATTCCTCGGCGCGGCTGGAGCGCTACCTGCAACTGTGCGCGCTGGACAACATGCAGGTGTGCGTGCCGACCACGCCCGCGCAGATGTTCCACATGCTGCGCCGGCAGATGCTGCGCGATTGCCGCAAGCCGCTGGTGGTGATGACGCCGAAGTCGCTGCTGCGCCACAAGCTGGCGATCTCCTCGCTGGACGACCTCGCCAACGGCACCTTCCAGCTGGTGATCCCCGATTCGCGCCTCAGGGATGCGAAGAAGGCAAGACGCGTGGTGCTGTGTTCGGGCAAGGTCTATTACGACCTGTACGAAGCCGCGGAAAAACGGAAGATCGACGATGTCGCGTTGATCCGGGTCGAGCAGCTGTATCCGTTCCCGCGCCAGGAGGTCAGCGAACAGCTCGCGCACTACGCCGCCGCGCGCGAGGTGATCTGGTGTCCGGAGGACCCGATGAACCAGGGCGCATGGGTCCAGATCCGCCACCACCTGCAGGCCAGCATCGGCGCCGAACACGGGCTGCACTATGCCGGCCGCGCGCGTTCGCCCGCGCCGGCCGCCGGACATTACGACACCCACGTCGCCGAGCAGAATGCGCTGGTCGCGCAGGCGCTGACAGGCGAAGTCGGAGATGATCATTCGCTGGAATAGCAACTCTCGTTACGTCACACTGATCAACCAACGAACAGAGCGGTTTGCAAAGCGTAGCGAGCGAAGACAGATTGCGCGTCGCCGGAGCGCAGGAACCGGAGCGTACACGTCAGTACGTGAGGATTCCGGGCACCGCCGGCGCGCGAGATGCCGACTAAATCGGCAGGGATTGCCGATTTGAACGCCGCAGGCGGCCCGAAGGGCGAGCCACATGGATGTGGCGAGTAACGCAACAGCTTTGCAACCGCTGGAAAGGATTGTCATGTCGATCGAAGTCAAAGTTCCCGTGCTGCCCGAGTCGGTCTCCGACGCCACCATCGCGAGCTGGCACAAGAATCCCGGCGACGCGATCAAGCGCGACG
>JAFEEJ010000017.1 GCA_018241145.1 Pseudomonadota bacterium
CGCGCCGGTGCGGCCGGTCGCGGTCAACAACGGCTTGCTGATGCGCGCGTGGTACGACATCGCCGGTTTCGATTTGTCGCAACGCCAGGATGCGGCCGGCGTGCGCGCCTCGATGGCGGAAGTCGAACGACTGATCGCACGCGAAAACGAACGCGGCGTGCCCGCGGACAAGCTGGTCCTCGCGGGCTTTTCGCAGGGCGGGGCGATCGCGCTGGCGGCGACGCTGCAACACGCCGTGCCGCTGGCCGGAACGATCGCGCTGTCCACCTACCTGCCGCTGTCCGACATCATGGCCGCCGAACGACGGCCGGCGAATGCCGGCGTGCCGATCTTCATGGCGCACGGCAGCTTCGATCCGGTGGTGCCGATGAAGCTGGGCGAAACATCCTGCCGGTTGCTGCGCGGGTTCGGCCATCCGGTCGATTGGCACAGCTACCCGATGGCGCACCAGGTGTGCCCGCAGGGGATCCACGATCTTGCCGACTGGCTGGGCGAGCGCGTTTTCGCATTGCCTTGAAGCGGCGCACAGCGTCCGGCGAGCTAAAACGGCATACTGCGCGCGGAGAAGGGGACATGCCCGAACGCGCGACTCGAGACAGCGGCGAACCGGTGATGCTGCCGCAATTCTGCGGCCTGCCGGCGGTGTTCGCGCTGCTGCTGGTGGCGGAACTGGTGGTGCTGATCGCGGCGCTGGCGCCGGATTCGCACATGAGCTTCCGCACCTTCACCACGGCCAGTGCGTTTGCGGCGTGGCTGGCGCTGCTGTCCGCGCTGATGCTGTGCAAGCTGACGCCGGTGCTGGCGCACTGGCCGGCGCGCACCGGCTACATGCTGGCGTGCCTGTTGCTGGTGGCGCTGGTCGCGTTCGCCACGTTGCTGGTCGGCTGGCTGGATCATTCGATCGGCATGGGGCTGACGCCGGCCTCGCTGTTGCGCTTCGTGCTCGGCAACGCCGCGCTCGCCGCATTGCTGGGCGCCGCGCTGCTGCGCTATTTCTACGTGCTGGCGGAATGGCGGGCGCGCCTTGCCGCGGTGGCGCGCGCGCAATTCGAGGCGTTGCAGGCGCGCATCCGCCCGCATTTCCTGTTCAACAGCATGAACACCGTGGCCGCGCTGGTGCGCGTGGATCCCGCCGCCGCCGAACGCACGGTCGAGGACCTGACCGAACTGTTCCGCGCCGCGCTGGGCGCCGACCAGCGCAGCAGCACGCTGGCCGAGGAACTGGCGCTGGCCGACCGCTATCTTGCGATCGAGCAGTTGCGCCTCGGCGAGCGCCTGCGCGTCGAGCGCGACCTCGGCGAATTGCCGCAGGCGCTGGAAGTGCCGCCGCTGTTGTTGCAGCCGCTGGTCGAGAACGCGGTGTACCACGGCATCCAGCCATTGCGCGAAGGCGGCACGGTGCGCATCCGCGGATGGCGGACGCCGGACGGCGTGCGCATCGAGATTTCCAACCCGATGCCGGCCGAGGCGCCGGTGCGCCGCAACGGGCACGCGCAGGAAAACGTGCGCCGCCGCATCGCCTTCCATTTCGGCGCGCGCGCCGGCCTGGAAACCGCGACGGCGGAGGGACGCTATCGGGTGACGGTGCATTTGCCGGTGCCGCCGGGCGCATGACATGCGCATCCTGATCGCCGACGACGAACCGCTGGCGCGGGCAAGACTGGCCGCACTGCTCGCGGAATGCGGGGGCGCGGAGGTGGTCGGCAACGCGGGCGATGGCGAAGCCGCGCTCGCGGCCTGCATCGCGCTGAAACCCGATGTCCTGCTCGCGGACATCGCCATGCCCGGTCTGGACGGCTTGGCGCTGGCGCGCCGCCTGCTGGCGCTGCCGCAACCGCCGCAACTGGTGTTCTGCACCGCCTATGAAGCGCACGCGCTCAGTGCCTACGAACTGCGCGCCGCGGATTACCTGCTGAAGCCCGTGCGCATCGAGCGATTGCGCGAAGCGCTCGCCCGCGCGCAGGCATTGCGTGCACGCGCGCAATCCGCGCCGCGCGAGACCCTCGCCGCGCGCGTGCGCGGCACGGTGCTGCGCATCCCGCTC
>JAFEEJ010000178.1 GCA_018241145.1 Pseudomonadota bacterium
AGCACGCGCGCCAGATCCGCGCGCGTCTTGATTGCGGCGATCGCGTCCAGCGCCGGCTTTAGCGGGTCGAGACCGGCCTTGTCGATCGCCGCCTCGTCCATGTACGCGGCGTAGTAATCGGCGATCTTGCGCGCATCGCTTCCGGCCTGCGGGCTGGATGTGCCCGCGGACTTGATCAGGTCGGCGGTGCGCTGCTCGGCCTTCACGAACAACTGGTAGAAGGTGCCGATGCTGGAACGATCGGGCGGCATCGTTGCGGTCTTCAGCCACGCGCCGTTGGCGAACAGGAAGAAGTCGTCGCCCGTCTTGACCGAATGGTCCACGCCGGAAAGATCGATGCCGATGTCCGCCGCGCTGCCGGCGGGCGCGGGGACGCCGGCCGCATGCATGGCGGAGGAAGCCGGCGCGGGTGCCGTCGCGGCGCCGGCGGCCGCGGTCGATGAAGGATTCGGTGGCGACGAACATGCAGCGCATGCGCAGGCGATCGCGGCGGCGAGTATCCAGTGACGGCGTGTCATGGCGGCATTCCTGGCAGGGAAAACGGGGATGATGCACCAATCGCCCGCGGCTTGCAGGCCCGGAAGTCATGCCGCGCCGTTACACTGGGTTTCGAACCGGAACACGCCATGCCGAACACTTCGCGCGTCGTCGTCTGGGATCTGCCGACGCGTCTGTTCCATTGGACGCTGGCGATCCTGATCCTGCTGCAGTACGGCACCGCCGAGTGGCACTGGCTGTCGATGCGATGGCACGTGTGGTTCGGCTACGCGACGCTGGCGCTGCTCCTGTTTCGCGTGATCTGGGGTTTCGCCGGTTCGCAAACCAGCCGTTTCGGCGGGTTCGTGCGCGGACCGGCGCGGGTGCTCGGCTACGTGCGCGACCTCGCCGCGCAGCGCGCGCGAACCGGCGTCGGGCACAACCCGCTGGGCGGCTGGTCGGTGTTGGCGATGCTGGCGTGCCTGCTGGTGCAAACCGTGACCGGGCTGTTCGCCAGCAACCGGCGCCATACCGAATTCGGGCCGTGGGCGGACCGGGTTTCGCAGGACTGGTCGCGGCGATTGACCGAGATCCACGAGATCAACCAGAACCTCCTGCTGGTGTTGATCGCGCTGCACGTCGCCGCGATCCTGTTTTACTGGATCGGCAAGCAGGACAACCTGATCGGTCCCATGCTGCACGGACACAAGGAGGTGGCATCGCCTCCGTCCCTGCGTTTTGCCTCGTCCGTGCGCGCGCTGTGTGTGCTGGCGTTCGCCGCATTGGTGGTATGGCTGGTGGTGCTCGCAGGCAGCCGCATCTGAAGGCGTCCCGTATCATCCACGGATGAATCGCGAACGCAGGACGCGGCGCACGCCGGAGCAGATCGCCGCGCGCCTCGCGTCGGTTCCCCCGATCGGCATCGACGAGACGCTGCCGATCGCGCAACGCGCGGACGAAATCGCCGGGATGATCCGCGCCCACCAGGTGCTGGTGATCGCCGGTGAAACCGGCTCGGGCAAGACCACGCAATTGCCGAAACTGTGCCTCGCGGCGGGGCGCGGCATCGAAGGCCTGATCGGCTGCACGCAGCCGCGGCGGCTGGCGGCGCGCGCGATGGCGCGACGCGTGGCGGCCGAACTCGGCACCGAAGTCGGCGGCAAGGTCGGCTTCCAGGTGCGCTTCGACGAGCGTGTCGGCGAGCACGCGCTGATCAAGTTCATGACCGACGGCATCCTGCTCGCCGAACTGGTGCGCGACCGTTCGCTCAACGCCTACGACACGATCATCCTGGACGAGGCGCACGAGCGCAGCCTCAACATCGATTTCCTGCTGGGCTACCTGAAGACGTTGCTGCGCAGGCGGCGCGACCTGAAGCTGATCGTCACCTCGGCGACGCTGGATACCGCGCGCTTCTCCGCGCACTTCGACGATGCGCCGGTGATCGAAGTGGAAGGCCGCGCGTATCCGGTGCAGATCCGCTGGCGCGCGTCGCAGCGGGAGGAAAATCTTTCCGACCAGATCGTAGCCGCGCTGGACGACCTGACGCACGAGGATCCGCGCGGCGACGCGCTGGTGTTCCTGCCCGGCGAGCGCGAAATCCGCGACGCGCACCTGGCGCTGAATCGCCGCAATTTCCGGCATACCGAAGTGTTGCCGCTGTATGCGCGCCTGTCCGCGGCGGAACAGGACCGGGTGTTCAAGCCGGGTGCGCCGCGGCGCATCGTGCTGGCGACCAACATCGCCGAGACCTCGCTGACCGTGCCGCGCATCCGCTACGTGATCGACAGCGGCAGCGCGCGTGTCAAGCGCTATTCGCAACGCAGCCAGATCGAGCGGCTGGCGATCGAATCCATTTCGCAGGCCGCCGCCGACCAGCGCGCGGGGCGTTGCGGGCGCGTCGGCCCGGGCGTGTGCGTGCGCCTCTACGACGAGGCCGATTACGCCGCGCGGCCGCGCTACACCGATCCGGAGATCCGGCGTTCGGCGCTGGCGAACGTGATCCTGACGATGCTCGACCTCGGCCTCGGCGATGTCGATTCCTTCCCGTTCCTGGAACCGCCCGAATCTCGTGCGATCGCCGACGGCTGGCGGCGGCTGGCCGAACTGGGGGCGATCGACGATGCCCGCCGGCTGACGCGTACCGGCCGCGAGCTGGCGCGCATGCCGGTGGACGCGCAACTGGCGCGCATGCTGGTCGAGGCGCAACGGCTGCGCGTGTTCGACGGGGTGCTGCCGATCGTGGCTTTCCTCGGCATCCAGGATCCGCGCGAACGCCCGGCCGACAGGCAGTCGCAGGCGGATGCCGCGCACAAGACATTCGCCGATCCGAAATCCGATTTCATCGGCATCCTCAATCTGTGGAATGCCTGCCGCGCCGCGCACGAGGAATTGACGCAATCGAAACTGCGCGAGTGGTGCGCAAGGCATTTCCTCTCGTTCCTGCGGATGCGCGAATGGCGCGAGCTGCACCGGCAGTTGTTGCTGGGTGAAGCAGGGCAAAGGCAGCAGGGAACAGGGGAAAAGCGGCAGCAGCACGATCGCTCTTCCCCTGCTCCTTCGTCCCTGCTCCCTGGTTCCCGACTCTTTGAGAACATCCACCTCGCCTTGCTGGCAGGCTTGCCGTTGAATGTCGCGCGCAAGGACGAACGCGGCGATTACCGCGGCACGCGCGAGCGCCGGTTCCGCATCTTCCCCGGTTCGGCCCTGGCGAATGCCGGCCCGCCGTGGCTGTTCGCCGCACAGATCGTGGACCTGGGCGGGCGCGTGTACGCGATGCACTGCGCGCGCGTCGAGCCGCGCTGGATCGAGCGGCAGGCGGCGCACCTGGTGCGTCGCGCCTGGCGCGATCCGCATTGGTCGCGCCCGCGCGGCGCGGTGATCGCCTACGAGCAGGTCACCCTGTTCGGCCTGGCGCTGGTCGAACGGCGCGCCGTCACGTTCGCGAAGCAGGATCCGCCGCTCGCGCATTCGATCTTCCTGCGCGAAGCGCTGGCACGCTGCGAACTGGAGGCGCGCGCCGATTTCGTGCGCGCCAATGCAAGCGTGTTGCGCGAGGCGCACGAGATCGAAGCGCAGCAACGGCGCGCCGACCTGCTGAAATCCGACGAGGAACTCGCGGCGTTCTTCGAAGGCAAATTGCCGCAAGACATCGCCGGTGTCGCCGCTCTGGATGCCTGGTATCGCGATGCATCGCCGGCACAGCGCGCGGCGTTGCGTTGGTCGCTGCAGGACGTGCTTGCGGGAACGGCCGGTCCGGATGCCGGCGCGTTTCCCCCGGCGCTGCGTTTCGCCGGCCAGGGATTGCGGCTGGAATACCGCTTCGCGCCCGGCGATCCGGCCGACGGCGTGACACTGCATGTCCCGCTGGCATGGTTGAATGCGATCCCCGCCGCGCGTTGCGAGTGGCTGGTGCCCGGCATGCTGGCCGGGAAAGTCGCGGCCCTGATCCGCGGCTTGCCCAAGGCGCTGCGGCGCAACGTCGTGCCCGCGCCGGATTTCGCGCGGGCCTTCGTCGAAGCCGAGGAGCCGCGCGATGAACCGCTGGTGGATGCGCTGGCCGTCTTTCTGACGCGCACCACGGGTTTCGCCATCGCCGCGTCCGATTTCGCCGGCATCGACCTGCCCGCGCATCTGCGCATGCGGTTCGTCCTGCACGACGGCAACGGCAAGCCGCTGGTGGAGGGACGCGACCTGGCGTCGTTGCGCGCGGACTGGCAGGCGCAGGCGCGCGATGCGTTCGCGCAGCGTGCCGATGCGGAGCTGGCGCGCGAGGACGTGCAGGCGTGGGATTTCGATGCCGTTCCGCGCGTCGTGCGCGTGCAGGGCGGCCTTGCGGCTTATCCCGCGCTGGCCGACATGGGCGGCAGCGTGGCGCTGCGGGTGTTCGAAAACGCGGCGGCGGCGGAAGCCGCGCATCCGCGCGGCGTGCGCCGGCTGCTGGCCTTGGGGCTGGCCGGCGAGTGCAAGCGCGCGCGCCGGCAGTTGCCGATCCAGCGTTCCACCGGCCTGCAATACGCGGCGCTGGGCGGCATCGAGCCGTTACGCGCGGATCTGGTCGACGGCGCGTTCGACGATCTGCTCGCGGAAAGCCACGTCGACGTGCGCGATCGCGCGTCGTTCGAAACCCTGCGCGAAAACCTGGCGCGCGGCTTGTTTGCCGCGGCGATGCATCGCCTGCAACTCGCCGAGCCGGTCATCGTCGCGCAGGCCGAGCTGCGGCCGTGGCTGGAGCCGCCGCTGATCGGTTTCGCGCGCGCCAGTTACGACGATCTGCGCGAGCAGCTGCATGAATTGCTTGCGCCCGGTTTCCTGCGGGTCCTGTCCGGCGGACGCCTGGCGCAGTTGCCACGCTACCTGCGCGCCATGCGCTCGCGCGCGGAGAAATTGCGCGCCGATCCGGTGCGCGATCAGGCGCGTCTGCTGCAGGTGCTGCCGTATTGGCGCGAGTGGCTGGCGTTGCGCGCCGGCGGCGTGGCGGGCGATGCCATGGAGACGCTGCGCTGGCTGATCGAGGAATGGCGCGTTTCGCTGTTCGCGCAGGAACTGGGTACCGCCGAAGCGGTATCGCCGAAGCGATTGAGCCGTGCGCTGGAAGCGGCGAGACGGGACGCGAAAGACGGTGCGCGGGAGAAGCAAGGGAAATGACGGCGCGCGTCCGGCGCAACCCGCAGTCCCCTCGTTCCGGTTACTTCACCCGTTCGACGCGCACGCCCTCGTTGCAGCCTTCCACGTACATCAACCAGCTGCCCAGGACCATGGGCTTGATGGTGACGGAAGGATTGGTGACTTCGGGACAGGAATAGGCGCCGGATTCGGCCTGTTTCCAGACCTGGCCGTTGTTGAGGTTGAACAGGTTGCTGCCGCTCCAGCCGCTGAAAGTGCCGACCATGTGGGTCTGGAACGATTCGCGCTTGTTGTCGGCATAGAAAACCGGCTGGCCGCCGGAGCTGACCATCTTGACCTGCTGGTGCGTGGCCAGCCAGTTGTCGAGGTTGTGCAATTCGTCCGGGCTGAGCTTGTCCAAACCTGCGGCCTTGAAATCGGCCGAAGACATCCGTTCTTCCAGCGAGGAGAATTGCTGGGCGAACGCAGGCAGCGTCGGAAGCAGCAGGCAGAGAGCGAACGGAATGGCGATTCGTGGGCACATGGCGTCGATCATAGCAGCGGGATGCGGGGCTTTCACGCACGGCCGGAGCCGGACCGCGACGGTTACACTGACTGCCTTTCGCCAGTCTTTCTTCCGTGGCGAAAACGCCCGGAGCATGGGATCGACATGAGCCGTACCGGAACCCGCCGGGGCCGAAACGAAGACGGCACCGCGACTTCAAGGCGCGAACCGCCGTTCGCGTCCGCGCTTCCGCCGGACGAACGCGCGCTGGTCCTGGTGATGCGCGACCTGCTGGAAGGCCTGGGTTGCGACGAGGATACGCGTGCCGCCGCATGGTGGTACGCGCTGGCGGTCGCGCAGCCTGAGGAATGGACGCGACAGGCCGCCGCGCTGTCCGAAGACGTGCGCCGGCTGGTCGAGGGCCAGCAGCACGCCGAGACGGTATGGAAGCTCTACCGGGATCATGGCGGACGCGGCGGTTCCGAAGGGCTGCGGCGACTGCTGCTGGCGATCATCCGCGACCTGCGCGTGGTCTATCTGCTGCTGTCGCGGCAACTGGCGGCGATGCGCGCCGCATCGTCGCTGCCGGAAGACGCCCGCCGCGGGTTGGCCGCGCTCACCGCGGACATCCACGCGCCGCTGGCCAATCGCCTGGGCATCTGGCAGTGGAAATGGGAGCTGGAGGATCTCGCCTTCCGCTATCTTCAACCCGAGACCTACCGGCGCATCGCGCGATTGCTGGACGAGCGCCGCGGCGACCGCGAGGCCTACATCCGTCGCTGTGTGCGCGAACTGGAAACCGCGCTGCGCGAAGAGGGCATTGCCGCCGAGGTCGCCGGCCGGCCCAAGCACATCTATTCCATCTGGAAGAAGATGCAGCGCAAGGGCGCCGGTTTCGGCGAGCTGTACGACATCCGCGCCTTGCGCGTGCTGGTGGAAGGCGTCGGCGACTGCTACGCCGCGCTCGGCGTCACGCATGCGTTGTGGCCGAACCTGCCGGGCGAATTCGACGATTACATCGCGCGGCCCAAGGGCAACGACTATCGCTCCTTGCACACCGCGGTGATCGGCCCCGAAGGCCGCACGCTGGAAGTGCAGATCCGCACCCGCGAAATGCATCGCGCCGCCGAGCTGGGCGTGGCCGCGCACTGGCGCTACAAGGAAGGCGGCGGTGGCGATGCCGCGTACCACGCGCGCATGGCATGGATGCGGCGGTTGCTGGAAGCGCGCGACGAGGACGGCGGCGACGGTGCGCTGCTGGCGGGCCTGCGCGGCGAGCTTGTGGAAGACCGCGTGTACCTGCTGACGCCGAAGGGCGAAGTGTTCGATCTGGCCGCCGGCGCGACGGTGCTGGATTTCGCCTATCACGTGCACACCATGGTCGGGCACCGCTGCCGCGGCGCCAAGGTCAACGGCCGCATCGTGCCGCTCACGTTCCAGCCGGTCAGCGGCGACCGCGTGGAAATCCTCGCCGGCAAGGAGCCGGAGCCGCGGCGCGACTGGCTCAGCCCGCAGCAGGGCTATCTGCGCACCGCCGGAGCGCGCGCCAAGGTGCGCGCATGGTTCCGCCGCGTCGACACCGCGGCCAATCTCGCGGCGGGACGACAGATCCTCGAACGCGAATTGAAGCGCCTCGCGCTCGCGGAACACGCGCTGGAACGCGTGCACGCGAAGCTCGGCCTGAAATCGCACGAGGAACTGCTGGTCGCGCTTGCGCTCGGCGAAATCGGCAGCGGCCAGATCGCGCGCGCGCTGGGCGACGCGGAAGCGCCGCCGCAGGTCACGCCGCCGCCGCGTGCGCCGGGCCGCAAGCCGCCGGAAAAACCCGGCGCACTGACCATCGAAGGGGTCGGCAACCTGCTGACGGTGCTGGCGCGTTGTTGCCAGCCGCTGCCCGGCGACGCGGTGACGGGATTCATCACCCGGGGCCGAGGCGTCACCGTGCACCGCGTCGACTGCGCAAGCCTTGCGCGCCTGCGCGCACGCGCGCCGGAACGGGTGATCGAGGTGAACTGGGGCGAGACCGGCGCGCGCGCCTACGAAGTGCAGATCGCGGTCACCGGCTACGACCGCAAGCACATGCATCGCGACGTCACCAACGCCATCGCGAATTCCGGCGCGCAGATCGCGTATTCCGACAGCCGCGCCGATCCGCTGCACGGCGAAGTGCGCATGCATTTCGGTTTGCGGCTGCACGATTTCGGCGAACTCTCCGCGTTGCTGGCGCGCCTGTCGGCGCTGCCCAACGTGACCGACGCGCATCGGCTTGCCGCGCGCTGAACATCCATCGACGGCGCACCGGGCCGACAGGGTCGCGGTGCTAAGCTTGTCGCGGCTTCAATCCTGTCGTATTCCATGAGCGGACGCCGCGACCCTTCTTCGTTCGACCCGCGCTCGCGCACCGAACCGGTGCTGGGCGACCTCGAACATCTGGACGATCCCCCGCGCCGGGAAGACCTTCCGGCTTTCACCGCGGAGCCGTCGCGGCCGGTGCGGCGCACGATCGAGTCACGATCGCCTTCGCGCTGGCCATGGTTCGCGCTGGTGCTGGCGCTGGTCGTGGTCGGCGGCGGCGCGTGGATATGGACGCACCAGAACGCCCTGCGCGAGGATCTGCCGCGCACGCAATTGAACGCGGTGCTGGCGCGCGCGGATGCCGCGCTCGCCGCCGGCCGATTGTCCGGCGCGGCCGACAGCGCGCGCGACCAGTACGAAGCCGCGCTGGCGCTGGATCCCGACAACGAATCCGCGATCGCCGGGTTGCGTCGCGTCGGAGAAGCGGAATTGCGGCGTGCGCAGGATGCCATCCGCGCCGGCAAGCTGGACGACGCGCGCGCCGCGCTGGAAGAAGCGCGCGGCCTGCTGGGCGGCGGCGCACAGGTGGCGGCGATCGAAAGCGCGTTGAACCGCGCCGCCAATCGCGGCGACACCCTCGACCACCTGATCGACCAGGCCAACGCGGCGCTCGCCGCCGGCAAACTCGACGGCGGCAACGGAGCGCCCGCGCTGTTCCGGCAGGTGCTGGCTTCCGATCCTGGCAACGCCGTGGCGCGACACGGCATGGACAAGGCCGGCGCCGCGCTGGCGGCACGCGCGCAGGGCCAGTTGCAGCAAGGGGATTTCCGGGGCGCGCAACGCACGCTGGACAACCTCGCTGCCATCTTGCCGACTTTTTCTGGATTGCCGGATTTGCGCGCCGCGGTGGCGCAGGCGCAGCGCGATGCGCAGGCGCAGCGCGACCAGCATCTCGCGCAGGGCGATGCCGACCTGCGCGCGGGCAAATTCACCGGCGAAGGCGACGACAATGCGCTGGCGCAATATCAGGCGGTGCTGACGCAGGATCCGGGCAACGCGCAGGCGCACGCCGGCCTGGGGCAGGTGGCGCAGGCGCTGATCGTGCAGGCCAACGCCGCGCTCGATGCCGGGCATCCGCAGGACGCGGCGGCGCTGCTGGATGCCGCCGGCAAGCTGGCGCCGAAATCCGCCGACCTCGCCGCCGCGCGTTCACGGCTGCGCGCACTGGCCGCCGCAGCGCCGTCGAATGCGGTCGACGCGCAAACCGGATCGCCGCAACCGGCGATGACGCCGGCGCAGTCGGCGCATGTCGCGCGGCTGATCCGTCAGGCGACCGCCGCCGCGCATCGCGGCGATCTGATGCTGCCGCCTGGCGACAGCGCCTACGACCTGTATCGCGCCGCGCTTGCCATCGATGGCAACAATGCCGCAGCGCAGGCCGGCCTGCAGGATTTGCCGCGGATCGCGCGCACGCTGTTCGCGCATGCGTTGCACGGCGGACAGCTCGACCGTGCGGGCGATCTGCAGGCCACCCTGGCGCAATTGAGCCCGGGTGATGCCGCGTTGCCGGCGATGCAGCAGAGCCTCGGCGGCGCGTGGCTGGATCGTGCGCGCGCGCTGGCCGACCAGGGGCGCTACGACGATGCCCGCCGCGCGCTGGACGAGGTGCGGCGATTGACGCCGGACGATCCGCGCATATCGGAAGTGGACAACCGCATCGGTTACGGCAATTGAGTGCAGGGTTGCGCTCAATCCGGGCGACACGGGGCGCGCAATGACGCAGGGGTCGGTTTTTGCCTCGGCGCTGGTCTTCGGCGCCAGCAGCCAGATCGGCCATTGCCTGTTGCCGAGCCTGACGGCGCAGGGCGCGCGGGTGGTCGCCGTATCGAGGACACCCCGCGCCGATCGAACCGATCGCGTGCAATGGTTGCGCGGCAGC
>JAFEEJ010000179.1 GCA_018241145.1 Pseudomonadota bacterium
GACGGCATGGAAAGCCTGAAGATCTGCATCGCCTACGAATACCGCGGCAAGCGCACCGAATACGCGCCGCTGGATGCCGAAGGCTGGAAAGAATGCACGCCGGTGTACCTGGAATTCCCCGGCTGGAGCGAATCCACCCACGGCGTCACCGAATGGGACAAGCTGCCGCCGGCCGCGCGCGCCTACCTGCGCGCGCTGGAAGAACTCGCCGGCTGTCCGCTCGCGATCGTTTCCACCGGGCCCGACCGCGATGCCAACATCGTGCTGCGCGATCCGTTCGCGTGAGCCCATGCCGGAGCCTTCGACGATGACCCTGCTGCATCTTCGCAACGCGCAAGTCTGCGCGCCGCAACCGCTGGGCACGTTGGACCTGCTGCTGGGCGGCGGCAAGATCCTCGCGCTCGAATCCTCGCTGCCGGACTTGCCGGCCGGGCTCGACGTCGAAACCATCGACCTCGCGGGCCGGCGCCTGATCCCGGGCCTCATCGATGGCCACGTGCATGTCACCGGCGGCGGCGGCGAAGCGGGATTCCGCTCGCGCGTGCCGCCGCTCGCGCCGTCGCGTTTCACCCGCGCCGGCGTCACCACCGCGATCGGGCTGCTCGGCACCGACGACACCACGCGCGGTACCCGCGGCCTGCTCGCGCATATCCACGCCCTGCGCGAGGAAGGCCTGTCGGCGTTCGGCTACTGCGGCGGCTACCACCTGCCGCCGGCAACGCTGACCGGCAGCGTGCGCGACGACCTGGTGTTCGTCGAGGCGCTGATCGGCATCGGCGAAGTGGCGCTCAGCGACCACCGTTCCAGCCAGCCGACGTTCGAGGAACTGGTCAAGCTTGCGGCGGACGCGCATGTCGCGGGACTCCTGACCGGCAAGGCCGGCATCGTGCACCTGCATCTGGGCGACGGCGTGCGCGGGCTGGAACTGGTGCGCCGCGCGCTCGCGGAAACCGAGTTGCCGGCGCGCGTGTTCCAGCCGACCCACGTCAACCGCCGGCGCGCGCTGTTCGACGAAGCACTGGAACTCGCCCGCAACGGAAGCCCCATCGACCTCACCGCGTTCCCGGTGGCCGAAGATGAAGACGCGTGGAGTGCGGCCGATGCGCTGCTGCGCGCGCTCGATGCGGGCATCGATCCCGCGCTCGTCACCGTCAGCTCGGATGCGGGCGGCAGCCTGCCGTGCTTCGATGCCGACGGCGTGGTCACGCACATGGACGTCGGCGAATCCGGCGCGCTGCTGGCGACCTTGCGCGAATTGCTCGGCCGCGGCGTGCCGCTGGAGCGCGCATTGCCCGCGTTCACCGCCAATCCGGCGCGGCAGTTGCGGCTCGCCGGCAAGGGCCGCATCGCGCGCGGCGCCGACGCCGACCTCGTGGCGCTCGACGATCGCGGCGCGGTCGATCTCGTGATCGCGCGCGGCGCGGTGCATGTGCGCGATGGAAGCTTGCAACGACAGGGATGGTTCGAAGCCGGACGGCCGACAGACTGAGCCGCAGTCGACCGATCCGGAACCGCCCGATTGTCTCCCTCCCGCCTGCGCATGTACATTGCGCCGTCGATTCCACGTGAGGTCGAAAACCGCATGCCGGCAAGGATCCAGGAAGGGGAACAGCGCGGCTGGATCGTGCCGATCGGCGGCGCGGAAGCCAGGCATGACCGCGCGCGCATCCTGAAGCGCTTCGTCGAACTGTGCGGCGCGGGCGATGCCGACATCGTCGTGATCCCGACGGCCAGCCGGCTGGCCGACACCGGCGAATCCTACGAACACGTTTTCAGCGACCTCGGCGCGGCGCGGGTCACCACGCTCGATTTCGACACCCGTCGCGATACCTCGGAACCGAACCGGCTGGAACGCCTGCGCGAAGCCAGCGGCATCTTCTTCACCGGCGGCAACCAGCTGCGCATCGCCACCACGATCGGCGGCACGCCGATCGCGAAGCTGGTGCGCGAACGCAATGCACGCGGTGTTCCCGTGGGCGGCACCAGCGCCGGGGCCAGCATCCTGTCCGACCACATGATCGTGTCGGGCAAGGAGGGCGGTTCGCCCACCGCCGACAGCGTGCGCCTTGCGCCGGGGCTGGGCCTCACCAACCGCTGCGTGATCGACCAGCACTTCCGCCAGCGCGATCGCCTCGGCCGCCTGCTCGCGGCACTGGCCTACAACCCGTTCGCGGTCGGCATCGGCCTCGACGAGGACACCGCGGCGTTCATCCGTCCCGACAACGTGCTGGAAGTCGAAGGCAGCGGCGCGGTGACCGTGGTGGACGCCGGCGACTTGCAGTTCTCGTCGATGGCGCAGGCCGGCGAGGGCGAACCGGTCAGCATGCTCGGCCTCAAGGTGCACATCCTGGTGGCGGGCGCGACCTTCAACCTCGACACGCGCCGCGCCTCGGCCGGTTCGCTGGCGGAATCGAAAGGCGTGCACTAGACCTTGCCTCGAATTGGGAATACGTTTGGAAACCCGTTCGTTTTGAGCGTAGCGGAGCGGAGCTCCGCGAAGTCGAAACACCGGATTTCGAGGCGCCATGCCCTTCGACTTCGCGCCTGCGGCGCTACGCTCAGGGCGAACGGGGTTTGCAGACAGTTCCGGCAAGCTTCAAGGTTCCGGCGGCAGCGCGCCGCCGCGTTTTCATTCGGGGAGGATCCGTGATGCGCATACTCGAGCGTTCCGTGTTCGTCGGCCCATCGCTGTACGCGCACTTCCCGGTGATCCGGCTGCACCTCGACCTCGGCGCGCTCGAGGCGTGGCCGACCACGCGGCTCGGCGACGCCTTCATCGACGGGCTGGTCGCGGCGCTGCCGGGTCTCGCCGAACACGGCTGTTCCTACCGCGAGCCCGGCGGCTTCATCCGGCGCATGCGTGAGGGCGAAGGCACCTGGCTCGGCCACGTGCTCGAACACGTGGCGATCGAATTGCAGAACGTGGCCGGCGAGGAAGTCACCTTCGGCAAGACCCGCAGCGTGGACGACCGGCCCGGCGTGTACACCGTGGTGTACGAATACGAGCAGCGCGAGGAGGGCATCGCCGCGGGCGAACTCGCGCTGACGCTGCTCAATTCCCTGCTGCCGGCCGAATTGCGCGAAGCCGGCAGCGTGCCCGAAGGCTGGCAGTGGGAAACCGCGCGCGACGAATTCATCCGCTACGCGCAGCGGCGCGCGCTCGGTCCGTCGACCGCGTCGCTGGTGCGCGCCGCCGAACAGCGCGGCATCCCGTGGCTGCGCATGAACGAGCAGTCGCTGGTGCAGCTCGGGCACGGCAAGTACCAGCAGCGCATCCAGGCGACGGTCACCGGCCGCACGCCGCACATCGCGGTGGAACTGGCCAGCGACAAGGAAGAGACCAACAAGATCCTCGCCGCGCTCGGCCTGCCGGTGCCGAAGCAGGAACTGGTGCAGAGTGCGGACGCGGCGGTGCGCGCGGCGCGGCGGATCGGTTATCCGGTCGTCACCAAGCCGTACAACGGCAACCACGGCCGCGGCATCTCGATCCACTTGACGAGCGACGAGGAAGTGCGCGCCGGTTTCGCCGCCGCGCGCGAACACTCGCGTTCGGTGATCGTCGAAACCTTCGTGGTCGGCGACGACCACCGGCTTCTGGTGGTCAACGGCGAACTGGTCGCGGCGACCCGGCGCGAACCCGGGCACGTGGTCGGCGACGGCACGCACAGCATCGCCGCGTTGATCGACCTCGTGAACCAGGACCCGCGCCGTGGCGTCGGCCACGAGAAGGTGCTGACCCGGCTCGAACTCGACCGCGAAGCCAGCATGATGCTCGAGCGCGCCGGGCTCACCGCCGATTCGGTGCCGACCGAAGGCACCGTGGTGCCGCTGCGCGCCACCGCCAACCTCTCGACCGGCGGCACCGCCACCGACGTCACCGACATCATCCATCCGGACAACCGCGACATGGCCGTGCGCGCGATCCGCGCGGTCGGGCTGGACGTCGGCGGCGTGGATTTCCTCATCACCAACATCGCCGAGAGCTACAAGAGCATCGGCGGCGGCATCTGCGAAGTGAACGCCGCGCCCGGCTTCCGCATGCATGTCAGCCCCAGCCAGGGCACGCCGCGCGATGTGGCGGGCCCGGTCGTGGACATGCTGTTCCCGGCAGGCACGCCCGCGCGCGTGCCGATCGCCGCGATCACCGGCACCAACGGCAAGACCACCACCGCGCGCATGCTCGCGCACATCGCCAAGATGGCCGGCTTCACGCCCGGCCTCACCACCACCGACGGCGTCTACATCGACGGCCAGCGCACCGTCGAGGGCGACATGACCGGACCGGTGTCGGCGCGCA
>JAFEEJ010000180.1 GCA_018241145.1 Pseudomonadota bacterium
CGCACGCTCGCCGCCACGTTGCTGGCGCGCCACGCGGACTGGTCGCAACGCAACCTCGGCGATCCGCGCCCGCTGTTCGCGCTGCGTCGCTTCTGCGCACACGGCATGGGGCTCGAACGGCTGCACGCCCGGCGCGCGACCGAAACCCGTTCGCTCGCCGACGACCAGCAGGTCTGATACGCATTCCTGCGTATGGAAGCGGGCCATCCCTGCCCGCGCTTCTCAACAACAGCCTGCACTATTCAACCGTTCCTTTGAAGATCGGCGTAAAACGCCGCGACGCATTCTTCCAGCGCACCTGCCTCGATCGCCGTGCGCAACCCACGCATCAACCCGAGATAAAAGTGCAGGTTGTGCATGGTCGCGAGTTGCGCGCCGAGGATTTCGTTGCAGCGATCCAGGTGCCGCAAATACGCGCGCGAGAATCCGTTCGCGCAGGCGTAACACCCGCAGCCTTCCTCGATCGGCCGCGTGTCCTGCGCATATTGCGCGTTGCGGATGCGCAGCGTTCCCGTGCGCGTGAACAGGAAACCGTTGCGTGCATTGCGCGTGGGCATCACGCAGTCGAACATGTCGATGCCGCGCCGCACCGCTTCCACGATGTCCTGCGGCCGGCCCACGCCCATCAGGTAGCGCGGCCTGTCGGCGGGAAGCAGCGGCACGGTGGCATCCAGCGTGGCGTTGCGTTCGTCTTCCGATTCGCCGACCGCCAGTCCGCCGACCGCGTAACCGTCGAAGCCGATGTCGATCAAGTCACGTGCCGATTGCGCGCGCAGGTCATGGTGGACGCCGCCCTGCACGATGCCGAACAGCGCGTGGCGATTGCGCAGGTCGTCGAACGCGCGCCGCGAGCGCGCGGCCCAGCGCATCGATCGTTCCATCGATTCGCGCACGCGCGCGTGCGCGGCCGGCGCGCCGTCTTCCAGCACCGGCGGGCATTCGTCGAAGGCCATCACGATGTCGGCATCCAGCACCGTCTGGATGCGCATCGATTCTTCCGGCGACAGGAACACCCGCGCGCCGTCCACCGGCGAGGCGAAGGCCACGCCCTCTTCCGAAACCTTGCGCCGCCCGCTCAGGGAAAACACCTGGAAACCGCCCGAATCGGTGAGGATCGGGCCGTCCCAGCCGATGAAGCGGTGCAGGCCGCCGAACCCTTCGATGACTTCCAGCCCGGGCCGCAACCACAGGTGAAACGTGTTGCCGAGGATGACCTGCGCGCCGACTTCGCGGAGATCCCGCGGCGTCATCGCCTTGACCGAGCCGTAGGTGCCGACCGGCATGAAGCACGGCGTCTCGATCACGCCGCGCGGAAGCGTGATGCGTCCGCGGCGGGCGGGACCGGAAGTGGCGAGCAGATCGAAGCGCATGGAGTAGGGAGCAGGGGAGCAGGGAGCAGGGAGCAGGGAGCAGGGAGCAGGGAGCAGGGAGCAGGGAAAAGCATATTTGAAAAGTGCGGGCAGGGATGGCCGCTTCTTGATCTCCGCGATCATGGACGATCGCAAGACCATGCCGTCATTCCGGGGCCATTCGCAGGTACTGCGGATGGAACCCGGAATCCAGCTCTTGATTACCGCCCGAAACAAAAACCTGGATTCCGGATCGTGGCTTCGCCGCGTCCGGAATGACGATGATCATTGCTTTCGGATCCCCGATCCTTTCTCCGGGAACAGGGTTCACGCAGAGGCAAGGTCGGGGAGAGGGGTTCACGCCAAGACAGCATCATCGCGTCCCGGCCAGATCAACATCGCATCGCCGTACGAAAAGAACCGGTAACGTTGCCCGACCGCGTGCCGATACGCCGCGAGGATCAGCTCGCGCCCCGCCAGCGCCGACACCAGCATCAGCAGCGTGGATTCGGGCAGGTGGAAATTGGTGACCAGCGCGTCCACGCTTTCGATCCGGTAGCCGGGCACGATGAAGATGCGCGTTTCGCCCGCAAACGGTTTCAGCTCGCCGCCGCCGCGCGCCGCTTCCAGCGCGCGCACCACCGTGGTGCCGACCGCGATCACGCGCCCGCCGCGCGCGCGCGTCGCGCGGATTTTCTCGATCAGCTCCGCACCCACGTTCAACCATTCGCGGTGCATCACGTGGTCCTCCACGCGCTCGCTGCGCACAGGCTGGAAGGTGCCGGCGCCCACGTGCAGGGTGACGTAAGCGGATTCGACGCCGCGCGCGCGCAGTTCGTCCAGCAGCGCCTGATCGAAATGCAGGCCCGCGGTCGGCGCGGCGACTGCGCCCGGTGCGCGCGCATAGACGGTCTGATAGCGCTCGGCATCGCTCGCCTGCGCCTCGCGCGTGATGTACGGCGGCAGCGGCATGCGCCCGATCCGTGCCAGCAGTTTTTCCAATGGCTCGCTGCACTCGAACTGCAATTCGAAAAACGCGCCGTCGCGGCCGACGACGCGCACGCGCGTGCCGTCGTCCAGCAGCAAATGCGAACCGGCACGCGGTTTGCGGCTGACCCCCAGTTGCGCATTGGCCGTGTGCGCGCCGGTGATGCGTTCCAGCAGGACCTCCACCGCGCCGCCCGATTCCTTGCGCGCGAACAACCGCGCCGGCAGCACGCGCGTGTCGTTGAACACCAGCAGGTCGCCCGCGCGCAACAGTTGCGGCAGCTCGCGAAACCGGCGGTCCTCCCACGCCTTGCGGGCGGCATCCAGCACCAGCAACCGGCTGGCGCTGCGCTCGCGCAGCGGTGCCTGCGCGATCAGCCCGGGCGGCAGTTCGTAATGGAAGTCGGACTTCTTCAAGTGCGGAAGACGGAAGACGGAAGACGGAAGACGGAAGACGGAAGACGGAAGACGGAAGACGGAAGACGGAAGACGGAAGACGGAAGACGGAAGACGGAAGACGGAAGACGGAA
>JAFEEJ010000181.1 GCA_018241145.1 Pseudomonadota bacterium
GTGCTGTCCAGCGTGATCGACGCGCTCGCCTTCAGCTCGACCGGCTTGAAGCCGCGGTGGTCGGCGGCGGCCGCGAGCTTGTCGAAATCGAGCCCGGCTTTCGCGAACAGGCGCTGCGCTGCGTCGCGGGTCAGCCAGCCGGCGACCGGCAGGCGCGGACCGGCGTTCTCGCCTTGCGGCAGCGCGAGCTGCGGACCGCCCCAGCTGTTCCTGACCACCGACCACGGGTAGCCGGCCGCGGCGTTGGTGGTGTGCACGATCAGGCACATCGCGGCGCCCTGCCGCGCGGCCTCCTCGTACTTGTAGGTCCAGCGGCCGTAGTAGGTCATGGTCTTGCCCTTGAACAGGCTCGGGTCGTTGTCGCCGAAACCGGGGTCGTTGACCAGCACCACCACGGTCTTGCCCTTGACGTCGAGCGGGCGACCGTCAGCCGACTGGTAGTCGTTCCACTTCCACTCCGGCGCATCGACGCCGTAACCGACGAACACGATGCCGGAATCCTTGATCGCGACGTGCGGCTTGGCCTGCAGCGTCATCGCGACCATGTCGGTGCCGAAGTCGAAGGTCTGCGTGCCGCCGCCTTCGTCGACACCCAGCCTGACCTTGTCCGGATCCTCCAGCGCGGTCGAAACCGTCGGCACCTTCTGGAACCACGAACCGTGGTTGCCCGGTTGCAGGCCGATCTGCTTGAACTGCTCGACGATCCACGCCTTGGCGCGTTCGCCGCCCGGCGTGCCGGGTTTGCGCCCGTCCATTGCATCCGACGAGATCGCCTTGTCGTAATCGCGGAAACCCTGCGCGGTGATCGCGGTGGAGAACGGCGCAGGTTGCGGATCCGCGGTTTGCGCGGAAGCGACGACGCACGCGGCGGCGGTGAACGTGGACAGGAGGATGCGGCGCATGGCGGACTCCTTGCGGGGATCGCAAAGGATGCAGTGTAGAACCTGGGTGGATGCGCGGCACGTTGCGGTGCAACCGCGGCCGTCGGCTCACGTCGATCGCGGCTTCGCGCGGTGCGTCGCCACCGCGCTCCACGGATCCTCCGGCCACGGATGCTTCGGATAGCGTCCCTTCAGTTCCTTCTTCACTTCCGGATAGGTGCGTTCCCAGAAACTGCGAAGGTCCTGCGTGACCTGGATCGGCCGCCCGGCCGGCGACAACAGATGCAGCGTGACCGGCACGCGGCCGTTGGCGATGCGCGGCGTGTCGGCCAGGCCGAACAATTCCTGCAATTTCACCGCGAGCACCGGCCCTTCATTTGCATATTCGATCCGGCGTGTCATGCCGCTCGGAACCGTCACCGCATCCGGCGCCTGCGCGTCCAGCAGCTTGCGCTGCGGCCAGTCGAGCAAGGACGCAAACGCATCCGACAATTCCGTCGGGGTCAGCGCATCCAGCTTGCGCTTGCCGTGCAGCGCGGGTGCCAGCCAGTGTTCCAGCGATTCGAGCAGCGTCGCGTCGGAGACATCCGGCAGATTCGAATCCGGCATCGCCGCGCGCAACCACGCAATGCGTGCGCGCAGGCGTTGCGCCGCATCCGGCCACGGCAGCGCCTGCAGTCCGCGCGCGCGGATGTGCGACAGCAAAGCGGGCAATGCATCCTCCGGCATCACCGGCACGGAGCGCCGTGACAGAACGATCGCGTCGAAGCGTTCTTCCTCGAAGGCTTCCACGATCCCTCGCGGCTCGTTCCAGCGCAGCACGCGACCGGTGGTGAAGCGGTGCGGAAAATCGCGCGCCAGCAACGCCGGATCGAACGGCGCCGCGTGCAGGATCAGGCTGTCGCGCGCATCGAAGCGCGCCTCCGCGATCACCAGCCACGGTTCCCCGAACAGCGCGGATTCCTCGTGCAGCCGCGCGCCGCGTCCGTTCGCCAGCAGGTAACGGCGCGGATCGCGTTCGTCCTGCTTCGCGGCGCGATCCGGAAACGCGTGCAACAGCAAGTTGCCGACGGTGAGCGCGTCCGGCACGCCGCTGGCCGCGCTGCGCGCCTCCAGCCGCTTGCGCCAGCCGCGCGCAGCCTGCTCGATGGCGGCCAAGGCTCCCGCATCGGCGCCTTGCGCGCGTCCGCCATCCCGCCACACGTGCAACGCGGCAAGCTGCACGCGCAGGTCGTCGTTGAACGCGCCGCGCAACGGCGAACGCGCTTCCAGCAGTGCGAGCAGGTCGGCGACCAGGGCGCGCTGCATGTCCGGCGCGCGCCATGCGGCGGCGGCCAATCGCGGTTGTGCGCCCAGCTGCAGCATCGCGCGACCCGGTTTCGTGATCCGCAGTGTGTCGTCCAGCGCGCCCAGCCGTTGCAGCAGATCGCGCGCCTGCGCCAATGCGCCGGGCGGAGGGGCGTCGAGCCAGCGCAACGCGACGGCCGCATCTTCGCCCACGCCCCACGCGGCCAGCTCCAGTGCGAGCGAAGACAGATCCGCCTGCGCGATTTCCGGCGTGCGCGAGGGTTCCAGCCGTTGCGACTGCGGCCACAGGCGATAGGCGATTCCCGGCGCCGTGCGGCCCGCTCGGCCGGCGCGTTGATCGGCGGA
>JAFEEJ010000182.1 GCA_018241145.1 Pseudomonadota bacterium
CGCGATGGGCGGCGACGCCAGCATCGATCCGCGGCCCGATGGCCTGTTCTACCTCGGCATGGTCTGGAACGGCGGCATCATGCCGCACTACGGACGCTACATTCGCGTCGAAGCGCCGCAATTGCTGGAATTCACCTGGGTCAGCGAAACCACGCGCGGCAAGGAAACGGTGGTCACCATCGAATTCACGCCGCGTGGCAACCAGACCGAATTGCGCCTGACCCAGGAAGGCTTGCCGGACGAGGAGTCGGCCACCAACCACACGGGAGGCTGGACGCATTTCCTCGACACGCTGGTCGAGCGATTGTCATAGGAACCACGGCCATGTGTCCGATCTGCATCGGCGCCGCGACACTCGCGGCGGTGGCCGGAACCGGTTCGGCCGGCGGCCTGGCAACGCTCGTGGCCGTGAAGCTGCACATCAAACGCAAGAACGAAGAAGAGCTTTCTCGAAGCGAATCGGCGAAAGCCGCTTCGCCGGTGAAACCGGGAGATAAAGAATGAATCCCGAAACAAAAACATCGAGACACAAGATCGCGACGCGCGATGAATGGCTGAAGGCACGCCTGAATCTCCTTATCGGGGAAAAGGAACTCACGCGGCGCAGCGACGAATTGGCAGCCGAACGTCAGGCATTGCCGTGGGTGCGGATCGACAAGGAGTATCGCTTCGATACCGAGGAAGGCGCAGGCTCGATCGCCGATCTGTTCCGGGGCCGCTCGCAGTTGTTGGTCTACCACCTCATGTTCGGGCCCGACTACACGGCGCCGTGCCCGTCGTGCTCGTCGATCGCGGACGGCTTCAACGGTTTTGCCGTCCATCTTGCGAATCACGATGTGATGCTGACGGCGGTGTCGCGCGCGCCATTGGCGAAGTTGCAGGCGTGCAAGCGGCGCCTGGGCTGGACGTTCCCGTGGGCGTCCTCGTTCGGCAGCGACTTCAATCTCGATTTCGCGGCCGGCATCACCGAAGCGCAGCAGCGCGAAGGCGGCGTGGAATACAACTTCCGGCGTGAAGCCGGCATGCCCCCGGACGCGAAAACGCCCCAAGGGCCGAGCACCCGCTTCGGCAGCGAGCATCCGGTCACGCAGTTCGCGAAAATGTGCGGCACCGATCCTTTCACCTACCTCCGCGAGCGGCCCGGCATGAGCGCCTTCGTGCTGGAAGACGGTGTGGTCTACCACACGTATTCGACCTACGCCCGCGGTCTGGATGCGCTGTGGGGCATGTACCAGTGGCTCGACCGTGCGCCGCTGGGCCGCAACGAAGCGAAAGGGGTGTGGTGGCGGCGCCGCGACGAGTACCCGGGCACCCAGCCACCGGAATGCTGCCGCGAAAGCTGAGAATTGCGAGAGTCGCTTCCGAATCCGGAAACCATCGAGTACAGCGACGTCATTCCCGCGCAAGCGGGAATCCAGTGACTCCCATGCATGGAAAGCAAAGGCGCCGGATTCCGGATCACCGCTGCGCAGCGTCCGGAAGACGAGCAGGGGATCAGGGTTTCCATTCCCCGATGGCAGGATGGATTGCGGCCCCGCCCCTTTTCCGTGGTAGGTTTTACGTCTTTGATCTTCGGACCGAGGCGATGGACAAACCACTGACGGGGGAGATCGCGCTGGTCACCGGCGCTTCGCGCGGCATCGGCGCGGCGATCGCGGATGAACTGGCGGCGCAAGGTGCGACGGTGATCGGCACGGCCACTTCGCAAGGCGGCGCGGATTCGATCGGCGGGCGCCTGCGCGAGCGCGGCGGGGAAGGGCGGGTATTGGATGTCACCGACGGCGCGTCGGTCGAAACGCTGATCGACGCCATTGTCAAGCAGCACGGTGGCCTTTCGGTCCTGGTCAACAACGCGGGCATCACGCGCGACCAGTTGCTGATGCGGATGAAGGACGAGGACTGGCAGGCCATCCTCGACACCAATCTCACCTCGGTCTATCGCACGTCCAAGGCCGTGCTGCGCACGATGATGAAGGCACGCAAGGGCCGCATCGTCAACATCGCCTCGGTGGTCGGCGTGACCGGCAACCCCGGCCAGACCAACTACGCGGCCGCCAAGGCCGGGATCATCGCATTCTCGAAATCGCTGGCGCGCGAGATCGGCTCGCGCGGCATCACCGTCAACGTGGTGGCGCCGGGTTTCATCGACACCGACATGACCCGCGCGCTTTCCGACGAGCAGCGCAAGGCACTGGAATGCCAGATCGCGTTGGGACGCCTCGGCGCGGCGGCGGACATCGCGCGCGCGGTGGCCTTCCTGGCCTCGCCCGCGGCGGCCTACATCACGGGCGAAACCTTGCACGTCAACGGCGGGATGTACATGCCGTGAGCGCGGGAAGGCGAGTGATTCCGCGGCCCCGCCGCCGCCGGCCATCCCGGCTTTCCGCGGCTGGCACACGGCCCCGGACTGCTTTACACTACGCCGGCTTTGACCCCGGGAGTTGAAAGACATGAGCAGCATCGAAGATCGCGTCAAGAAGATCGTGGTCGAACAGCTTGGCGTCAAGGAAGAGGACGTCACCCCGAACGCTTCGTTCGTGGACGATCTCGGCGCCGATTCGCTCGATACCGTCGAACTGGTGATGGCGCTCGAAGAGGAATTCGAGACCGAGATTCCCGACGAGGAAGCCGAGAAGATCACCACCGTGCAGCAGGCGGTCGATTACATCAAGGCCCACGTCAAGTCCTGACGCGCGCCTTCCGCGATCCGGACCGCCATCCGGGTTGCATCGAAAAGCTGCGCCCCCGTGGCGCAGCTTTCGTTTTTGAGCGATGCAAACACTCGTATGAAAAGACCCGATTCAAAACGACGTGTCGTGGTAACCGGACTCGGCCTCCTCTCGCCGGTCGGCAACGATGTCGCGACCGCGTGGGGCAACCTGCTCGCGGGCCGCAGCGGCATCGGGCCGGTCACGCATTTCGACGCCGGCACCTTCCCGACGCGGATCGCGGGTGAAGTCCGCGATTTCGACCCCGCGCAATACATCGCGGCGAAAGACGTCAAGAAGATGGATCCCTTCATCCACTACGGGATCGCGGCCTCGGTGCAGGCGCTGGCGGACGCCGGCATGCACCCGCACGAGCACGACGAAGAACGCATCGGCTGCGCGGTCGGCGCGGGCATCGGCGGCATCAGCACCATCGAGCGCACCTCGATCACCTACCACGAGCAGGGCCAGCGCAAGATCTCGCCGTTCTTCGTGCCCAGTTCGATCGTCAACATGGCCTCGGGCAACCTGTCGATCATGCTGGGGCTGAAAGGGCCGAACATCGCCTGCGTCACGGCCTGCACCACCGCCACGCACAACATCGGCCTGGCGATGCGCATGATCCAGTATGGCGATGCCGACGTGATGGTCGCAGGCGGCGCCGAGTACTCCACCACCGGCGTGGCGATGGGCGGTTTCTGCTCGGCGCGTGCGTTGTCCACCCGCAACGACGAGCCGGAAAAAGCCAGTCGGCCGTGGGATCGCGACCGCGACGGTTTCGTGCTGTCCGACGGCGCCGGCGTGCTGATCGTCGAGGAATACGAGCACGCGAAAAAGCGCGGCGCGCGAATCTACTGCGAACTAGTCGGCTTCGGCATGAGCGGCGACGCGTACCACATGACCGCGCCGTCGGAAAACGGCGAGGGCGGCGCGCGCTGCATGGCGGCGGCGATCCGCGACGCCGGGTTGAACCCGGACGACGTGCAATACATCAACGCGCATGGCACCTCCACGCAGGCCGGGGACGTGGCGGAAGTGCGCGGCATCCGCAGCGTGTTCGGCGCGCATGCCGACAAGCTGATGGTCAGCTCGACCAAATCGATGACCGGCCACCTGCTGGGCGCAGCGGGCGGAGTGGAAGCCATCTTCTCCATCCTGACCATGCGCGATTCGGTGGTGGCGCCCACGATCAACCTCGAGCATCCCGGCGAGGATTGCGATCTGGATTTCGTGCCCAATACCGCGCGTCAGGCGAAAGTGGATGTCGCGTTGTCCAATTCGTTCGGCTTCGGCGGCACCAACGGCACGCTGGTGTTCCGATCGATCTGAATGCATGGTTCCGTACGATGGGCACGCGCGCACAATCCGGGTAGGCTTGCCGTTCTTCCGCTGCCGCCGGTCAGGTTGTCGTGAACCCGTCGCCGAAATCCGGTAATCGTTTGCGTCGCCGGCAAGGCCGTGTACTGGTGGTCGTGCTGATCCTGGTCCTGCTGGCAGTGGTCGGCGCGGCCGCGTGGTTCGGATTCGACTACCTGCGTTTCCGCGATGCGCCGCTCGCCATCTCCGGCACCAGCCAGACGATCGAAATCGCCAGGGGCGAGTCGTTCCGCGAAATCGTGCGCGACCTGCGCGCCTCGAAGCTGTCGGCCGCGCCGCCGCTGTATTGGCGCGCGCTGGCCGAACAACTGGGCGTGGCGGGTTCGCTGCATGCCGGCGAATACGCGTTGACGCCGGGCATGAGCGCGCGCGACCTGCTGGAAGACATGGCGCACGGCAAGGTGCTGCAGCGCCGCGTCACCCTCGTGGAGGGATGGACGTTCCGTCAGGTGCGTGCCGCGCTCGTCGCCGCGTCGAAACTCGGGCAATCCGGCGCGCAGCTTTCCGATGCGGAACTGATGCAGAAGATCGGCGCCGGCGGCGTGCCGCCGGAAGGCCAGTTCATGCCGGAAACCTACGACTACGTCATGGGCATGAGCGACATCGACGTGTTGAAACGCGCGCACGCGACGATGCAGGCGTACCTCGACGCGCAATGGCCGCGGCGCGATCCCGCCATTCCGCTGCAGACGCCCTATCAGGCGCTGATCCTTGCGTCGATCGTGGAGAAGGAAACCGCGCAGCCGGGCGAACGGCCGCAGATCGCCGGTGTGTTCGAGCGGCGGCTGAAGCTCGGCATGAAGCTCGAAACCGACCCGACGGTGATCTACGGTATGGGCGCGGGCTACGACGGCAAGATCCACGCGAGCGACCTGCAGGCCGACACGCCCTACAACACCTATACCCGTTTCGGCCTGCCGCCCACGCCGATCGCGCTGGCCGGGCGCGCGGCGATCGACGCCGTGCTGCATCCGATGCAAGGCGATGCGTTGTATTTCGTGGCGCGCGGGGACGGCACGCACGCGTTTTCCGCGACCCTTGCCGAACACAACCGCAACGTCGCGATCTATCAATTGCATCGCAACCCCGGCGCCGCCCCGGCCTCGGGTTCCAGCGCCGCGAAACCGGCTTCGAACGCAAGCAGCGCGTCGAAGAAACCGCCGGTGCACAAACCGCGGCATCCTGCGCGGCAATGATTCCCGCGCGCGGCAGGTTGATCACGCTGGAAGGCGGCGAAGGCGCCGGCAAGAGCACGTTGTTGGCAGGCCTGCTCGCGCACCTGCGGCAGCGCGGCATCGACGCGCTGCAAACCCGCGAACCCGGCGGCACCGCGCTGGGCGAAGCGGTGCGCGGGCTGGTGCTGGATCCTTCGCTGCGCGGCATCACCGTGCAGGCCGAACTGCTGCTGATGTTCACCGCGCGCGCGCAACTGGTGCGCGAGGTGCTGCGGCCCGCGCTGGCGGCGGGCCGCTGGGTGGTGTGCGACCGCTTTACCGATGCCAGCTATGCGTACCAGGGCGGCGGGCGCGGACTGGATCCGGCGTTGATCGCGCAACTGGAGGCGATCGCCACGGACGGGCTGCGGCCTGACCTGACGCTGCTGCTCGACCTGCCGGTGGAGCGCGGCCGCGAACGCACCCACGTGCGCGGCGACGCCGACCGCATCGAACGCGAGGATGACGGGTTCTTCGAGCGCGTCCGCGCGGTCTATCTCGCGCGCGCCGCCGCGGAACCGCGGCGCTTCAGGGTGCTGGACGCATCGCAACCGGTGCACGCGGTGCTGACGGATGCCATCGCCGCGATCGAGGAATTGCGAAAGGATGCGGAAGGATGAGTTCGGCGTTGCCGCCATGGCAGTCGGCGCAATGGCGCACGTTGTCGCAGCGCGCCGAGCGCGGAAGCCTGCCGCATGCGCTGTTGCTTGCAGGCGAGCAGGGACTCGGCAAGCGCGCGTTCGCGGAAGCCTTCGTGCGCGCGCGCCTGTGCGCGCGGCCGCACGCCGGCTTCGCATGCGGGAATTGCAAAACCTGCGCCTTGCTGCAAGCGGGCACGCATCCGGATCGCGTGCTCGTCACGCGCGAAGTCAACGAGAACACCGGCAAATTGCGCAGCGAGATCATCGTCGAACAGATCCGCGGACTGTCGGCGCGGCTGGCGATGGCGCCCCAGCTGGGCGGCTGGCAGGTCGCCGTGGTCGATCCCGCCGATGCCTTGAATCCTGCCGCCGCGAACGCACTGCTGAAAACGCTGGAGGAACCGACCGCGGCAAGCCTGATCGTGCTGGTGGCCGATGAACCGTGGCGCTTGCCCGCCACGATCCGCAGCCGTTGCCAGCGCGTGGATTTCGTGGCGCCGCCTTTCGGGGAAGCGCTGGCGTGGCTGCACGCGCAAGGCGTCGCGGACGGCGAGGCAATCCTGCGCGCCGTGGGCGGCAATCCGGGTCGCGCGCTGGAACTCGCGCGCGGCGATGGCATGCATCGTTGCGCCGGCGTGCGCAAGGATCTCCACGCGTTGTCGCTCGGCCGCACCTCGCCCCGTGCGTTGGCCGCCGCCTGGGCCGCCGACGAGCCGGACGCGCGCCTCGAATACGCGGCCCGCTGGCTGCTGGATTCCGCGCGCCGCCGCGCGGTGGCCGCAAGCGTCGAGACCGATCCGCAATGGGATGCGGACAGGCTGCAGCAGGGCTTCCTGCGCGCCAACCGCCTGCGCGAGCTTTTGCGCGGCCCGCTGCGCAGCGAAATCGCGCTGCTGGAATTCTTCTCCGGCTTGAAAGCGTAAGTTCGGGGAAAGCCGGCTCCGGCACGATGGCCGGAAGCGGATCGCCGGGGATTCCCCGCCCACCACCACGCGACGACGAAAGAACCCTGTGAAAGCGAAACCCCTGTCGAGAATTGCGGACCGATGAACCTCGATCAGCCGCTGCGGGAACCCGGCGCGACGCTGCTGGTGGTGGCGCCGCATCCCGACGACGAATCGCTGGCGGCCGGCGGCATGATCCAGCGTGCGCTGGAACACGGCGCGCGCGCGCACGTGTTGTTCGTCACCGACGGCGACAACAACCCGTGGCCGCAACGCATCCTGGAACGCCGCATCCGGGTGGGCCCGCGGCAACGCCAAGGTTGGGGCGCGCGCAGGCGCGACGAATCGTTGTCCGCGCTGAAGGAACTGGGCGCCGAATCGGCGCAGGTGCGCAGGCTCGGCTGGCCGGACGGCGGCGTCACGCACCGGCTGGTCGACGAAACCGCGACGGTCGTCGCGCAATGGCGCGCGCTGATCGAGGAAATCCGCCCGACCCTGATGATCCTGCCCGATCTCGCCGACGCGCATCCCGACCACAGCGCGTTGCACGTGTTGCTCGAACTGGCGATGGACGCGCTGCCCGCGGAACGTCGTCCGCAGGTTTTTTGCTACCTGCTGCACGGCCACGCCGGGATCGACGAGGCAAGGCGCGTGTCGCTGGCGCTGACGCCGGCGGAATGCGCGCGCAAACGCGCGGCGATCCTCGCGCATCGCAGCCAGGTCGCGTTGAGCCGCGGCCGCCTGTTGCGGTTCGCCGATGTGCAGGAACGTTTCGGCGCCGGGCTGGGCGAAACCTCCGCGACGGGAAGCGTGCTGCCCTGGCAGGTCCCGCGCTGGGCGCGTGCCGGGATGGCGTTGTTCGCCGTGGATTGCGGCGGTGGCCAGCGGCTCGAATGTGACGCCGCGCACGAAGGCCCGCGCCTGTTCTGGCGCGACGGCTCGCCGGCGGCGCAACTGGCGCGACCGTTGCTAGCACCGTACTACGTAAAACTGTATTCCACCCTGCCGTCGCCGTGGGTATTCGATCGGTGGGGCTGGAAGCGTTTCCGGGCTTGACCCTGCAACAGGCCGCGCGCAAGCTGCGGACGCGCAACGAGGTGAGGACACATGGCTCCAGGTTCCAACACATCGGCCATGCCGCGGCAGGGCATCCTGTCGCTGGCCATCAAGGACAAGGGTTCGCTCTACAACGCCTACATGACCTTCGTGAAGGGCGGCGGCCTGTTCGTGCCCACGATGAAGCGCTACAACCTCGGTGATGAAGTCTTCCTGCTGCTGACCCTGCCGGACGAGAAGGATCGCCTGCCGGTCGCCGGCAAGGTGGTGTGGATCACGCCGGCCGCCGCGCAGGGCAACCGCACCGCGGGCATCGGCGTGCAGTTCGCCGAATCGGCCGACAGCGAAACCGCCCGCACCAAGATCGAATCCATCCTCGCCGGGATCCTGGGTTCGGAGAAAGCCACGCAGACGATGTGATCACGCGCTGGTTTGCGATGCGAAAAAGACCGGCGCGGAGCCGGTTTTTCGTCGCCAGCATCGCCTGCCAAGCGGTGGCTTCGATGGGGAATAAAAACAGGCGTCGACTTCTGCGGTGCCACGCCTCATTCTGCCGGCGCTGCCGGTCTTGCAGCCCTTGATCGCGAAAGCTCGACATGGTTGTGACCGGAAACCCGGCCGACCCACGATGGCGTCAGGGCCGGCCGCGCAGTCCAGCGTTGAGGTTCAGGGCCGGGGCCTGACTCCAAGGTTGATCGCCTTGGCGTACTTGGCCGCTGCGCCGGTGCCGACGATGTCGTCGTACAGCCAGAGACCGCCGCCGACGATGCCGCACTGGCGTTGCCAGCTGCTCATTTGACGATAAGTCCGCAGCGGACTGTCATCATTCAGGTCCCACACGATCGGCAGGACCGGGACATTACCGAAATTCCAGTTGGCTTGGCAGGGACTGTTGCCGGCGCCGCCGGAATAAGTCTGAAGGTGCACGCCGTCGACCGTGCCCGGCGCCTGGGCATTGATCTGCGAGACGACCTGGGTCCAGTACGAGGAATATACGTAGGGATCGGGCATCACGTGATAGCCCAGCTGCGACAGCATCACGCCGAACTGCACCGTGCTGGCGAGGTCGTAGCTGTTCTCGTCGTCGAAGTCGATCGCGTCGATGGCGGGGATCGCTGCCTTCAAGGCCGCGAAGGTCTTGTAGAGGATGCTGTCGGGCCCGGTGCCTTGCATCCGGACGAGCGTGGCGATGTCTTCCCAGTCGCCGTAGTTCGACGAGCCGATGCTGAAGGTCACGCGCTTGACCTTGCCCTGCTTGAGCAGGGTCATGCTCGACGCGAAATCGGGGTAGGTCTGGTCACCGATATAGACGCCATTCGAAGTGAGCGGGAACTCGCCGTTCAAGTTGAGATCGCCGTTGGGCTTGACCTCGACGCTCCAGACGATGACTTCGGTGAAGCCCGAATTCGCCAGCTCGTTGATGTTGGCTGGAGCACCCTTCGAGGTGATGTACAGCGGCCCGCCACCGAAGATGCCCGAGTAGCCGGTCGACGTGGCGGCCTGGGCGTGGGGCACCGCGGCCGCCATGCACAGCGACGAAAACAAGGTTGCAAGCGTGCGCGAAGGTTTCATGGAAAAAATCTCCCCTGCTTGAGCAAGATCCGACAGCCCTTTCCGTCATTCTCACCGGCAGATAGCCACACCGCAAGCAAAGGCGAAAACCCGGCTTGCAGGAGCAGGCGGGGAGTTCGCGCTTGCATGCGTGGTGAGCCTGCCGTTCCGGTGCATTCTGCGCCGATTTCCCGCGATGCGCCGAACAACGGGTATCCGCTCCGGCTTGATGTGCCGGTGCGTGAAGGTGTCGCCCAGCGGCTGCCATGCGTGGGTTACATGCTCGTCCCGGCGCGCGCAGGGCAACCGCTACGTTATCACCCCTGATCGGGAACAGAATCGGCGCAGGCCCTCCGCGGAAGCCGCTTGCGCAGCGAAAAGTGATACTGTAGTGTCACTTCATGCGTACCGAACTCGTTACCACCCTCAAGCGTCAGGCCACCGAACTCCTGTCGGACATCGAGCGCGACAAGGAGCCCATCCTCATCACCCAGCATGGCCTTCCCAGCGCATACCTGCTGGACGTCGAGACCTACGAGCTCATGGAGCAGCGCATGGCCATCCTCGAAGGCATCGCCCGCGGGGAGCAGGCTGTTGCCGAAGGTCGCGTTGCTTCCCATGCCCAAGCCAAGAAGCGTCTTGCCCGATGGCTCGAATAATCTGGTCAGAGCCAGCCTTGGCTGACCTGGACGCTATCGCGGACTACATTGCACTCGAAAACCCCATTGCCGCATCCGCGCTCATCCAGCGCATCTTGGGTCACGTCGGACAGTTGGCCGATCATCCGGAGAGTGGTAGTCGGCCGCAGGAGCTCGGGCGGTCGCGGTATCGCCAGATCGTCGAGCCGCCTTGCCGACTGTTTTACCGC
>JAFEEJ010000183.1 GCA_018241145.1 Pseudomonadota bacterium
GAAGTACAGGCCCGGGATGGCTCTGGTTTCCAGCCACGGATGCAATCCGCGCGGATCGAAGTAGTCGTATTCGATCGCGTAACCCGGGCGCGTGATGTGCGCTTGCTCGAAACCGCGGATCGAATGCACCAGCGCTTCCTGTACGTCGAACGGCAGGGATGTGGAAACGCCGTTCGGATAGATCTCGGTGGTTTCCAGACCTTCGGGTTCGATGAAGATCTGGTGCGAAGCCTTTTCGGCGAAGCGCACCACCTTGTCCTCGATCGAAGGGCAATAGCGCGGGCCGACGCCTTCGATCCTGCCTGTGTAGAGCGGCGAGCGATCCAGCGACGCGCGGATGATTTCGTGGGTGCGCTCGTCGGTATGCGTGATCCAGCACGACACCTGGCGCGGATGTTCGTCGCGCGATCCCAGGAACGAAAACACCGGCATCGGCACATCGCCCGGCTGTTCGGTGAAAACGGAATAATCGATGCTGCGCCCGTCGATGCGCGGCGGTGTGCCGGTTTTCAGGCGATCGGCGCCCAGCGGCAGTTCGCGCAATCGATGCGCCAGCGTCGTCGCGGGCGGATCGCCGGCGCGGCCGCCGGAGTAATTGGCGAAACCGATGTGGATCTTGCCGGACAGGAAGGTGCCGGCGGTCAGCACCACGCAGCGCGCGCGCAGCTGCAAACCCATTTGCGTGACGACGCCGACGACGCGCTCGTTCTCGATGACCAGATCGTCCACCGCCTGCTGGAACACTTGCAGATTCGGTTGCGTTTCCACCATGCGGCGGATCGCGGCACGGTACAGCGCGCGATCTGCCTGGCAACGCGTGGCGCGCACCGCCGGGCCTTTCGAGGCATTCAAGGTGCGCCACTGGATGCCGGCGCGATCGGCGGCGTGCGCCATCGCGCCGCCCAGCGCGTCGATTTCCCGGACGAGATGTCCCTTGCCGATGCCGCCGATGGCGGGGTTGCAGCTCATCGCGCCGATGGTCTCGACGTTGTGCGTCAGCAGCAAGGTGCGCGCGCCGCAGCGCGCGGCCGCCAGCGCGGCTTCGGTGCCCGCGTGCCCACCGCCCACGACAATGACATCACAGGAATTCACGGCAAGCCACGCTCTCGAAATCGTGAAAAATCATCGCGCGATTTTATCCTGCCGGCGCACAGGCGGGGTTGGCACGTGTCCTGCATTTCATGCCTTGCACTCCCGCCGGTGCCAGCGACGCGCGAGCGTGTCGAGATCGGAGGTCAGGGGCCGGTCAGGCGCCGGCGGGAGAGGCACTTGAGGTGTCGGGCAAACGGTTCAAAAAAGGACTGGCGCCCGGCGGTCGTCAGGAACAGGGGGAATCCAAGAAGACCGTGTGCCGGGCGCCAGAAACGTGGAACCGGTGGATCAAAGCCTACACCAAGCGGAACGCCATCTGCATCAGAGCGGAAAGCGGGGGCAGTATCGCCCGGTACGGATAAATGGTGTGTTAAAGCCGGCGGTGGGTGAAGCCCGGCATGGATCGCCGAATGATCGTCCGGGTGGCTTGCCCGTTTGGTGAAGTCCGTCACGGAATTCGTCAGTGGCATGTGTTGCGAAGACCACATCAGCAGGAACCTTCAAGGGGGCGTGTCATGAGTATGCTTGCAGGGGGTTGCATGGATTGGGATGAAGTGCGCCGGTGCCATGATGCCTGGATGGAACAGGGGCGTCTGGAATCGCTGGCGGAGGATCTGTCCGCGCAGGACCATCCCAATTCCGAATTGCTCAAGGCCATCGAACAACAAGTGCGTGCGCTCGAAACCGCGCCGCAGGCGGCCCGCGCCGCCTGATCTCCGGCGAACCTTCAATCGCCCGCCGCTGCGGGCGGTTCCGCCAGCATCCGTCGCAGGATATCGCCGAGGTCCTGCGACAATCCGCTTCGACCGCGCAGTTCCGCAAGTGCCGAGTGCACGGCGCCGCGCCGTCGCGGTTCCAGGTCGCGCCAGCTTTCAAAGGACTTGGCCAGCCGCGCCGCGCCCTGCGGGTTCAGCGCATCGAGCCCGATCAACTGCGCGACGATCAATTCGTAGCCGGTACCGTCCGGACAATGGAAGCCGACCGGATTCCCGCGCGCGAATGCGCCCAGCACCGACTGCACGCGGTTGGGATTGCGCAGCTGGAACGCTTCGTCTGCCAGCAGGGCCCGCACGCGACGCGGCGCGTCGTGTCCCGGTAGTTGCGCCTGCAGGCTGAACCATTTGTCCAGCGCCAGCGGCTGGTCGCGGAAGCGCGCGCGGAATTCGTCGAGTGCTTCCTGCGCCTGCGGCGCCTGCGCGCGCAACAACGCGGCCAGTGCGGAGAGGCGATCGGTCATGCTCGCCGCGCTTCGGTATTGCGCCAGCGCGACCGTGATGCCTGCCGTGCGGTCGAAACGCCACAGCAGCGAGAGCACCCTGCCCTTCAGGCGCCTGCATGCCTGTGCCTGCGCATCCGGATCGCCGCGTTCGCCGTGGTGCAGGTCCCGGTAACGCGCAATGAGGAAATCCCCCAGCCGGCGCGCCAGCGCGTTTTCCAGCGATTCGCGTGCGGCGTGCACGCGGTCCGGATCCCGCGGCGCGTGGCGCGCGCCGAGTTCCACTTCGGAGGGCGGGGAAAGCAATTCGGCCAGCAGCATCCGGTCGGTCGCCGCCGCGTCCGTTGCGAACATCCCGGCCAGCGTCGCCAGCCACGTATCCAGTGCGGGATTTTCAGCCGCTCCCGTGAGCGCGCAATCGAAGGCGATCGCCGCCAGCCGCTGCCCGGCGCTCCAGCGGTCGTAGCCCTCCGATTCGTGGCGGAGCAGCAACGCCAGTGCGGTGGGCGAATAGTCGAAGTGCAATTGCACCGGCGCGGAGAAATCCCGCAGCAGGGAGATGACAGTCCCGCCGGTGATGCCGTCGAAAATGAATCGTTGCTCGCGCGCCCGCAATTCCAGCACGCATTCGTCGCCCGCATCGGGCTCGCCGCGCAGGCGCACGGGCCGACGTGTGCCGTCGACGGCAAACAGTGCCACCCTGATCGGAATCGGCAACGGCGATTTCTCCGGCTGCCCCGGGGTCGGCGGCGTTCGTTGCGTCAGCGTCAGCTCGCAACACTGCGCGCGCGGGTCGTACTTCGCATGGGCGTATACCTGCGGCGTGCCGGCTTGTGCATACCACGAAAGGTAGGGCGACAGGTCGACGCCGCTGCCGTGTCCCAGCGAGGCGACGAGATCCTCGATGGTCGCCGCGTGGCCGTCGTGGAGATCGAAATACCGGTCGGTGCCGCGCCGAAACGCCGCCCGGCCCAGCCGGCCGGCGATCATGCGAAGCAGTTCGGCGCCTTTTTCGTACACGGTCGCCGTGTAGAAGTTGTCGATCGCGCTGTACTCGACCGGGCGCACCGGATGCGCCAGCGGGCCTGCGTCTTCGGGAAACTGCACGCGTCGCAGCGTCGACACTTCGTCGATGCGCTGCAGGGCCGCCGAATGCATGTCCGCGCAGAACTGCTGCTCGCGCAGCACCGTGAAGCCTTCCTTCAGCGACAACTGGAACCAGTCGCGGCAGGTGACGCGGTTGCCGCTCCAGTTGTGGAAGTATTCGTGCGCGACCACCGCCTCGATGTGGCGGTATTCCTCGTCGGTGGTGATCTGCGGGTCGGCCAGCAGGTATTTCGCGTTGAAAATATTGAGGCCCTTGTTCTCCATCGCACCCATGTTGAAGTCGTGGGTGGCCACGATGTTGAATACGGACAAGTCGTAATTGCGCCCGTAGCTGCGCTCGTCCCAGCGCATGGCGCGCTCCAGCGCGGCCATCGCGTAACGGCAACCGTCGATCGCATCGGCTTCCGCCCAGATGCGCAGGACGACATCGCGCCCTTCGGCGGTGCGGTAGACGCGCTCGATCTTTTCGAGCCGCCCCGCGACCAGCGCGAACAGGTAGGAGGGCTTGGGATACGGATCGACGAAGCGCGCCCAGTGCCGGCCGTCGGCGGATTCGCCGCTGCCCGCTGGGTTCCCGCCGGCCAGCAGCACCGGAAAGCGCGCGCGATCGGCGCGCAGGGTCACGCTGTAGCGCGCCAGCACGTCGGGCCGATCCGGGAAGAAGGTGATGCGGCGGAACCCTTGCGCTTCGCATTGGGTCAACAGGAACCCGTGTTCGCGCGAGCCGGACAGGTACAAACCCGACAGCGCGGTGTTGGCGGAAGGATCGATCCGCACGAGGGTTTCCAGCACGCTGCCGTCGCGCGCGCCGGGGATGAGGATTCCGCTGCCGTCCCGGGTGTACTGCGCGGAGGTGAGCGCGCGGCCATCCAGTTTGATCTCGAGCAGCTGCAGCGCGCCTCCGTCCAGGCGCAGGGGCTCGCCGCAGTGGGGACCACACTGCAGGTGCAGGCGGGCGGCGACTTCCGTGGCGTGCGTATCGAGGTCGAATTCCAGTTCGATCTGCGGCACCCGCCATGCGGGCGGCCGGTAATCGGCGAGGCGGGTGACGCCGGTTTCGGTGGATGCGTGCATCGCGCGATTGTAGCCAACGCGAGCGGCAGATTTTTCTGGCGATTGCGCGCATCGCTGCGTAAAGTGCGGGCGAGCATGCCGGAACCGCAATTGCCCGATCTGGACGAGGTACGCGCCGCCGCGGCGAGGATCGCGCCGTTCGCGCGCGTCACGCCGGTCATGCGGGACGAAACCCTGGACGAACTGGCCGGCGCGTCATTGCATTTCAAATGCGAGCATCTTCAGGTTGGCGGCGCATTCAAGTTCCGTGGCGCCTGCAATGCCGTGTGGTCGTTGACGCAAGAACAGGCGCGCAGCGGCGTGGTAACGCATTCCTCCGGCAACCATGGCGCCGCGCTGGCGCTGGCGGCGCGCACGCGCGGCATTCCCGCACACGTGGTGGTCCCCGAGGGCGCGGTTCGCGCCAAGCTCGACAACATCGCCGCCGCGGGCGCGATCCTGCACCCGTGCGCGCCCACGCTCGCCGCGCGCGAGGAGGCCTGCGCGCGCGTCGCCCGCGAAACCGGCGCAACCCTGATCCATCCTTATGCCGATCCGCGCGTGATCGCGGGCCAGGGGACGGCCGCGCTGGAATTGCTCTCGCAGGTGCCGGATCTCGACGTGCTGGTCGCGCCCGTGGGCGGCGGCGGCCTGATCTGCGGTTGCGCGATCGTCGTGCGCGCGTTGTCGCCGGAAATCGCGCTGGTCGGCGCGGAACCGTCGGGCGCGGACGATGCCGCGCGCTCGCTGCGTGCCGGCCGCCGCGTCATGGATGGAATTCCACGCACGATCTGCGATGGCCTGCGCGCCACCATCGGCGCCATCAATTTCGAAGGATTGCAAAAATACGCCGTCGACGTGGTCACGGTGGACGACGAACCCGTGGTCGCGGCGATGCGCGGATTGTGGACCAGGCTCAAGCAGACGGTGGAACCGTCGTCCGCGCTGGCGCTTGCGGCGGTGTTGTCGCAACGCGAACGCCATCGCGGCAGGAAAATCGGCTTGATCCTCAGCGGCGGCAATGTCGATCTCGATCCGTTCTTCGCGCCATTCTTTCCGGAGGTTCGCTGATGTACGTCGACGCGTTGCTGTCCTACGCGCATTTCCTCGCGATCTTCGCGCTGGCCTGGTTTCTCGGCCGGCAGTGGCTGTTGTTGCGGGCGGGGCATGCCGCGCTCGAGGTGGAGTCGCTGGTGCGCGTGGATCTCGGGTATTTCGTCAGCGCAGGCGCGGTCCTGCTGACCGGGCTGGGACGGCTGTTTCTCGGCGCCAAACCGCTGGCGTTCTACACGCACAATGCGTCTTTCCACGCGCTGATCGGATTGTTCGTGCTGGTCGGGCTGGTTTCCATCCTGCCGACCATGAGTTTCCAGCGCTGGCGCCGCTACCGGCGCGATGACGCCGCTTATGAAATCCCCGCCGGCGAGTGGCGCTGGATCCGCGCGCTGGTATTCCTGGAGTTGTGCGGATTGGCGGTGCTTCCGCTTCCGGCGGTGCTGATGGCGCGCGGGATCGGCTGAACCGCCGTCTCAGCGAAACGACTCCGCCGCGCGCGGGCACGTGCCGGTCATTCCACCGTGACCGACTTCGCCAGATTCCTCGGTTGATCGACATCGGTGCCGCGCAGCACGGCGACGTGATAGGCAAGCAGCTGCAGCGGCACGGTGAACACCGCGGGCGCGATCAGGTTGCCGCCGGTGGCAACCCGCAGCAGGCGTCCGTTGTCGTCGGGCGGCAGCGTCGCGGCGGCATCGGCAAAGACGAACAGTTCGCCGCCGCGCGCGCGCACTTCCTCCAGGTTGGATTTCAGTTTTTCCAGCAGTTGATTGTTGGGCGCCACGGCCACGACCGGCATGTCCTCGTCCACCAACGCCAGCGGACCGTGCTTCAGTTCGCCCGCCGGATACGCTTCGGCGTGGATGTAGGAAATTTCCTTGAGCTTCAGCGCGCCTTCCATGGCCACCGGATAGTGGGCGCCGCGACCGAGGAACAGTGCATGGTGCTTGTGCACGAATTGCTGCGCCATGTGCGCGATGTCCGGCTCGAGCGACAGCGCTTCGGCAAGCATCCGCGGCAGACGCGCGAGTTCGCCGGTCAATTCCCGCAGCTTGCGGGGCTCCACGCCGTTGAGACGCGCCAGTTCCAGCATCAGCAGCGCCAATGCCGCGAGTTGGGTGGTGAAGGCCTTGGTGGAGGCCACGCCGATTTCGGGGCCGGCGCGCGTCATCAGCACCAGATCGGATTCGCGCACCAGGCTGGATTCCGGCACGTTGCAGATCGCGAGGGAACCCAGATAACCGTGGCGCTTGCCCTCCCGCAGCGCCGCCAGCGTGTCGGCGGTTTCGCCCGACTGCGAAATGGCGACGAACAGCGTGTCGGGAGGCACCACCACGTTGCGATAGCGGTATTCGCTGGCCACTTCCACGTTGCACGGCAGGCCGACGATGCCTTCCAGCCAGTAGCGCGCCACCATGCCGGCGTGGAAGCTGGTGCCGCACGCCACGATCTGTATGCGCTTTACGCGGGACAGCAGGGCGTCGGCATCCACGCCGAAGATGTTCGGCAACACGTGGTCGTCGCTGATGCGTCCTTCCAGCGTGTTGGCCGCGGCGACGGGTTGTTCATGGATTTCCTTCAGCATGTAGTGGCGGTATTCGCCCCGTTCCACGGCGTCCGCCGAAAGCTCGCTGTCGCGCACCGCTCGCGCGACCGGCTGGCCTTCGCCGTCGTACACCTGCATCGATTCGCGACGGATTTCCACCACGTCGCCTTCTTCCAGATACACGATGCGGTTGGTTACCTGGATCAGCGCTTGAACATCGGAGCCCAGGAAATGCTCACCGATGCCGATGCCTGCGCACAGCGGACTGCCGCGGCGCGCGCCGACCACGTGGCCGGGCTCTTCGCGCGATATCGCCGCGATCGCGTAGGCGCCGTGCAGGCGGCCGGTGGCCGCGACCACCGCTTCTCGCAGGCCTTTTCCCTGCGTCATCTGATGATGGATCAGGTGCGCAATGACTTCGGTGTCGGTCTGCGAATCGAAACGATAGCCGGCGCCGGTCAATTCCTCGCGCAGCGCAGCATGGTTCTCGATGATGCCGTTATGCACCACCGCCACGGTTTCGCGCGACACGTGCGGGTGCGCGTTGGTCTCGTTGGGGGCCCCGTGCGTCGCCCAGCGGGTATGGGCGATGCCGGTCAGGCCCGACACGGGCGAGGTCTTGTACAAGGCTTCGAGTTCGCGGACCTTGCCGGGCATGCGCAGGCGCTCGAGGCCGTTGTTGTCGAGTACGCACAAGCCGGCCGAGTCGTAGCCGCGGTATTCCAGCGCCTTCAGTCCGGCGATCAGGATTGGGACCACATCCCGCTGGGCAGCGGCGGCAACGATTCCACACATGCAGGGACCCCTCAAAACCGTAGGTGATTGGACCCATCATGATACGTGCCAGTTCCTTTCGAAGAATGCGACGGGCGCTTGACCGCGTGTAGGACATTTCCTACGCGTTTTTCGGCGGGAAGGCATTGAAAAATCCGTCGGTCGGGGGACAATGGACACTTGGCGGCTGGATATGGCCCAAAGGGACACCGGGGGAGGGGCATGACGAGGATGGTCCACATTGCCAGCGATCGTCGCCGCGCTGTCGTTTGACGCCTTGACGCGTCCACCCGTCGCACAGATCCCGTCCTGACGGGAATCCACGAGTAGCGCCGGGTTGCCAGCGCTCCGGCATGGATCCTGCTTCGGATTATCTTGAGAAGGGATCCGTCCTCTGACGATCCTTTTGCGGAACGGAAAGCCTCTGGTCGGGTCGAAACAGTTCGCGTCGTCAAGACGCGAGGCAGGACAGGAGTCGCGTGGTGTTCAGGCTATTGAGACAACGGGCGTTGCGCTGGCAGCTTCTGCTGGCAGGCTGTGAGTTCCTGCTGCTGTTCGGCAGCGTGTTCGTCGCCGTGCATCTGCGTTACTGGAACGATCCGGCAACGCAGGTGGCCTTCGGCCATGTGTTGCGGATGCGTGCCCTGCTGGTGGCGCTGATGATCGTGCTGGGGCTCGCCGCCCTGGGGCTTTACCAGAACCACCTGCGCGCCAACTGGCGGGGGTTGTTCATGCGCCAGGCGCTGGGTTTCGCGCTCGGTGGAACGGCACTGTTGATCCTGTATTACGGCGTGCCGCCCACCTACATCGGCCGCGGTGTGCTGGTTCTGGCGCTCGCCACCGGATTCGTTGCGGTGGTGGTTTTCCGGGCGATTTTCCTGCAGATCGTGGATGCCGAGCTGTTCAAGCGCCGTGTCGTCGTATTGGGCGCCGGGCAACGCGCCGCGCTCATCTCCCAGCGCATGCGCCGCCGCTCGGATTCGCGTGGTTTCCGC
>JAFEEJ010000184.1 GCA_018241145.1 Pseudomonadota bacterium
CATCCTTGGACTTTGCCCTTCGGGCCGACCTTCGGTCGTTCAAATTCGTTCCAGACGAATTTGTGCGGCCTGCGCCGGCATGACGAAAGAAAGCGCAGGTTTCGCGCGGCAGCGAGCGGAACCCAGATTTCTTGCGGAAAAAAACACTGGATTCCGGGTTCTGGCCTTCGGCCAGCCCCGGAATGACGAGCAAAAGTCCGTGGATACGCGTACTGCTCCATCCGTCGCTGCGCGGAATCGCGGGAGATTCGAGGCACGCGCCGCGCGCTACTTGCCGTCACCGTGCAACACGTACTGCGTGAACAGCTCGTGGATGCGGCGGTATTCGTCGTACCAGTCGTCGGCGTACTTGAAGTCGTGGCGTTCCATCGGATACAGCGACATCCAGAAGTTGTCCTTGTGCAGTTCGATGAAGCGCTGGTAGAGCCGGATCGTGTCGCCGGGCATCACGTTGTCGTCGATCAGGCCGTGGTTCATCAGCAACGGGTCGCGCAGGTTCTGCGCGTATTCGATGGGCGATGAGGTCTTGTAGGCCTCGGGATCGATCTGCGGGTCGTTGAGGATGTCGGAGGTGTAGCCGTCGTCGTAGCTGGTCCAGTCGGTCACCGAGCGTTGCGCGGAGCCGGCGGCGAATTCTCCGGGCGCGCGCAGCAGCGCGATCAGGGTCATGAAGCCGCCGTAGGAACCGCCGTAGATGCCGACGCGTTTCGGATCGACGTCGTGGTTCTCGACAAGCCAGGCCTTGCCGTCCAGCAGGTCTTCCAGTTCCGGATGACCCATGTGCCGGTAGATCGCGGTGCGCCAGTCGCGGCCATAGCCGGCGCTGGCGCGGTAATCCATGTCCAGCACCGCGTAGCCTTCCTGCGCCAGCAGGTTGTTGAACATCTGTTCGCGGAAGTAGTACGACCAGCCCTTGCTCACGTCCTGCAGGTAACCCGCGCCGTGCACGAACAGCACCGCCGGGTGCGCGCGCGAAGCATCGTAGCCGGGGGCCTGGTAGTACTTGGCCCAGATGCCGAACTTGCCGTGGCTGCTCGGCACTTTCACGAATTGCGGTTCGATCCAGTGCATCGCCTTGTATTCCGGCGTGCGCGTGTCGGTGAGATCGTGCGGGTTGGAACCATCGCCGTTCACCACCGCCAGTTGCGGCGGCACGTAGGCGCTCGAATGCAGCACCGCGAGTTTCGATCCGTCCGGCGACAGTGCGAACAACTCGCTGCATTCGGCGCAGGCCACGCCTTCGTACTGCGTCACCCGTTGCAGTTCGCCGCCCGCGGTCGGCACGCGATACACGTCGTAGGCGTAGGGCGCCTGCTTGTTGGCCAGCACGTAGAACCACTTGTCGTCGGGCGACACCACCGGGTTCGAAACCTCGTAGCCGCCGCCGGTCAGCGCGCGCGCCTTGCCGTCCAGCGGCTTCACGTACAACTGCGCCCAGCCGCCGGCCTCGGATTCGAACCACAGCGTGCGGCCGTCGTGCAGCCAGCCGACATCGTTGAAGCTCCAGTTGATCCACGCGGGGTCGGTCAGGCGATCCTGCGTGACCAGCCGGTGGTTGTCGAAATCGACGGTCGCGATCCAGCGGTCCTTGTGGTCGTTGGCCTGCAATTCGATGGCGGCATGGCTGCCGTCGTCGTTCCAGACGACGGTGCCCACCGACACCGGCCGCGTCTTCGGCGCCTTCAGCGCGTCGGCTTCGTCGTCGTGGCCTTCCTTCTTCAGTTGCGCGATGCGCTGGTTGCGCAGGGTCTTCAACGGATCGTCGTGGATGCCGGGCAGGCCGTCGATCGGCAACGGATACTGCTTGTGCGCGCGCAGGTCCAGCAGCACCAGCGATTGCGCCGCGGGCGGATTGTGGCCGACGTAGACGCGCGCCTTTTCAGGATCCGGATACCCCGATTCGTTGACGTAGTGCGTGACGGTCGGCTGCCGCCCGCCGTCGTGGCCCTTGGGCGAGGTCGTCACCACCATCCAGCGCGCGTCCGGCGAGAGCGAACCGGCGTCGATCTTGACCCCGTCGCCGAGATGGAACGGTTCGGATGCGCGCGAAGGATCTTCCTGGTCGAGTTGCCGTTCGCGCTGCCGCTTCGCATCCTTGTCGGCCTTGGCATCGCGCAGCGTCGAGAACAGGCTCAACTGCAGGCGCTGCATCTGGTCGGGCTGTTTGTCGGCGGGATCGCTGTCGGCCTTCAGGTCCGCCGCCGGGCCGACCGTGCCGGTCGAAAGATCGCACAGCATCCAGTCGTCGCCATCGCGCCAGCTCAGCAGGCGTCCGTCGGCGGAAAACTGCAAACCGGATCGATCGCCGTCGCCGCGGGTGAGCTGCCGCGCGGCGCCGCTGGCCACGTCGCGCACGAACACATCGCCGTGCCGCAGGAACGCGGCGTTCCGGTGCGCGCGATCGAACACCGCTTCGCCGTCGGCCAGCGCAAGTTGCGCATCATCCAGTTTCACCGGCGTGCCGCCGCTCGCATCGACACGGTACAGGTCGCGGATCGACGAACCCTTGCGCTTGAGTTTGTAGTACACGCTGCGCCCGTCGATGCTCCAGTAGGCATCCTCGACCGGGGGGCCGATCCAGTCGGGGTCGGCCATGATCTGTTCCAGCGCGAGCTTGCCTTGCGACGCGGCGCGGTCGGCTGCCGGGGCATCGGAAGGTGAGGCCGCGCCCACGCTGCCGGCGGCGAGGGTCAACGACAGGACGACGAGGCCGGCGATCGCTGGACGGCGCATGGGAGGCTCCGGGCAAAAGATGCAGCATAGCGACGTGGGGCCGCGCCGCAACGGGCCGGAAGTCGTGGAAAGACGCAAGGCGCGGTTCGGCAAGCTGCTACGCTTCCGCCTCCTCGTCCCCGCACATGCCCGCCATGCTCGAAACCGTCGAATACGAAACCGCGCCGCATCCCACCCACGCCGTGATCTGGCTGCACGGCCTCGGCGCCGACGGCAACGATTTCGCGCCGATCGTGCCGCAGCTCGTGCGTGCGGACTGGCCGCCATTGCGCTTCGTGTTCCCGCACGCGCCGGTGCGGCCGGTCGCGGTCAACAACGGCTTGCTGATGCGCGCGTGGTACGACATCG
>JAFEEJ010000185.1 GCA_018241145.1 Pseudomonadota bacterium
AGCGGCTTCGGCAATGGTGCCGTTGGCTACGACGATGGTATCGCGCTTGACGAAATAGCCGGAAGCCAGCAACGCCACCGCAACGATCAGCACGCCGATGATCGCGAAATCCAGCTTGCGCGCGGTCGAATGGGCGACGGATTCGCTGGGCGCAACCTCGGATTCGCGCTTGATGCCCTGTGGCGTGAATTCGTAGAACCACGCGAACGCCAGCCAGAACGGAAAGCCGATCACCGCCGCGATCAGGAACCAGCGGGTGGCATAGTCCGGCAGACCCAGCGCGGGGCTGAATTGCGAAAGGCCTTGTCCGAAGGCCCACACCGCGCCCGCGTACAGCGCCGCCGCGCGCAACACGTTGCGGCGCTTCAGTTCGGCGAAGAACCTGCGCGGATTCGCCACACCGTTCCCCATTTCGATACCCTGCCGGCGGCTGGCCGCCTTCCCGTTCGCCGAGTGTCGGCGTTCGCAGGGAGCGGCGCAAGCGACCTACATGTTCTGCAACGACACCGCGCCCGCGTGTTCGCGTGTCGCGGCGAACGCCACCGCCGGCGCACGTTCCTGCGCCAGTTGCAGGTTGACGCGGGTGGGTGCGAGATAGACCAGTGCGCCCGCCCCGTCCAGCGCGAGGTTCAGCGCGTTCTTTTCACGGAATTCCTCCAGCTTCCTTGCATCGCCGCAGCGGATCCAGCGCGCGGTGACGATGTTCACCGGCTCGAACGCGGCGTCCACGCCGTATTCGTCCTTCAGCCGGTAGGCGACCACGTCGAACTGCAACACGCCGACCGCGCCGAGGATCAGGTCGTTGCTCATCAGCGGCCGGAAGAACTGGGTGGCGCCTTCTTCGGACAGTTGTTCGAGTCCCTTTTGCAGCGCCTTCATCTTCAGCGGGTCGCGCAGGCGCGCGCGGCGGAACAGTTCCGGCGCGAAGTTGGGGATGCCGGTGAACGACAGCGCCTCGCCCTCGCTGAAGGTGTCGCCGATCGAGATCGTGCCGTGGTTGTGCAGGCCGATCACGTCGCCGGGATACGCGGTGTCGGCAAGTTCTCGCTCGGAGGCCATGAAGGTCAGCGCGTTGGCGAGTTTCACTTCCTTCGCGGTACGTACCTGCAACGCCTTCATGTTCGGCTTGTACGAACCCGAACAGATGCGCAGGAAGGCGACGCGATCGCGATGCTGCGGATCCATGTTCGCCTGGATCTTGAACACGAAACCGGTGAGCTGGTCCTCGTCGGGCGAAACCTCGCGCGTGGTGGTGGCGCGCGCCTTGGGCGGCGGCGCGTGCGCGACGAAGAAATCCAGCAGCGGTTGCACGCCGAAATTGTTGACCGCCGAACCGAAGAACACCGGCGTCTGCTCGCCGGCGAGGTATTTTTCGAGGTCGAACGGATGCGAGGCGCCCTGCACCAGTTCCAGCTCCTCGCGCAGTTCGGCCAAAGCCTCCGCGCCGATGCGCCCGGCGAGTTGCGGATCATCCAGCCCCTTGAAGATCGTCGAATCCTGGCGGGTGAAATTGCGCCCGGGTTCGTACAGGTGCACCTCGTCGTCCTGCAGGTGGTACACGCCGCGCAAACGCGAGCCCATGCCGATCGGCCAGGTCACCGGCGCGCACTGGATCTTCAGCACGCTTTCCACTTCATCCAGCAATTCGATCGGCGAGCGGCCCTCGCGGTCGAGCTTGTTGATGAAGGTCATGATCGGCGTGGTGCGCAGCCGGCACACCTCCATCAACTTGATGGTGCGCTCCTCCACGCCCTTGGCGCAGTCGATCACCATCAGCGCCGAATCGACCGCGGTCAGCACGCGGTAGGTGTCCTCGGAAAAGTCCGCGTGGCCGGGCGTGTCCAGCAGGTTGACGATGCGGCCCTCGTACGGGAACTGCATCACCGAGGAAGTGACTGAAATGCCGCGCTCCTTTTCCAGCGCCATCCAGTCGGACGTCGCGTGCCGCGCGGCCTTGCGCGACTTCACGCTGCCCGCCATCTGGATCGCGCCGCCGAACAGCAGCAGCTTTTCGGTCAGCGTGGTCTTGCCCGCGTCGGGATGCGAGATGATCGCGAAGGTGCGGCGGCGGCGCGTTTCTTGAAGGTGGTGGGCGGTCGTGGGGTCGGACATGCAAGCGGGTCTGCGTGGAGCGGCAAACCCGCGATTGTAGCGTCGATTACCTCGACAACCGGGTCAACAGGCTGTGCCAGTAATCCAGTTCGGCGGGAATTTCCGAAGCCGGCAGCTTCTCGTTGAGGCCGTGCGCGAAGGTGTCGTTGGGCTTGGTGAATTCCGGCGCGACCCCGTAGCTGGGCACGCCCGCAGCGCGGAAATGCACGCTGTCGGTCGCGTATGCCGCCATGGCAGGCACCACGTCCACGCCCGGGAAGCGTTCGTGGATGGTCGCGGCGACCGCGTCGACGACGTCCGGGCGGAGCGGCGATGCCGGGCTCTGCGCCGGCGGCGGATCCTGCACGTTGATCGTCACGGCCGGATTGTCGATCACCCTGGCGAGCGTGGCCTGCACGGAGGCGACGCTGGTGCCGGGGAAGATGCGGCAATTGATGTTGGCCGTGGCGCGTTGCGGCAATGCGTTGCGTGCGTGGCCGCCTGCGAGCTCGGTGGCGATGCAGGTGGTGCGGATCTGGCCGACGTAGGCCGGATCGGCGGAAATCGCCGCGGCTGCCCCGGCGTCGTCCGGGTTGGCGGCAAACGCGCGCGCGGCTTCGGCGAGCGGACCGGATTCGTGCGTGCCCAGCGCCTTCAGCGAGGCCAGCGTGATGTCGTTGTGCTGCACCGGGAACTGGTAGCCCGCGACCGCGTCGAGCGCCTTGGCCAGCCGGTAGATGGCGTTGTTGCTGCGATCGGGTTCGCTCGAGTGGCCGCCGGGCGAGGTCACCGTCAGCAGGAAGTCGGCGTAGGTTTTTTCGGCCGCCTGGATTTCATAGAGCACGGGCTTGCCCTGCGCATCGCGCGTGCCGCCGCCGCCGTCCGCGTTGAGCAGGAACTCGGCGTCGTGATGGCGCCTGGCCAGCTCGCGCGTGGATAGCATGCCGGTCTCCTCGTCGCCCGAGAACACCAGCATCATGCCGCGCCTGGGTACGTAGCCTTCGCGCTTGAAGCGCATGAAGGTTTCGGTCAGGGCGATGACATCCGACTTCATGTCCGCGACGCCGCGGCCGTAGAGGTAACCGTTTTCCTGGACCAGCCTGAACGGGTCGCGCTGCCAGTCGGCGGGATTGGCGGCGACCACGTCCATGTGCCCGGAAAGCAGGATGGGTTTGAGCTTGGGATCGCTGCCGCGGTAATGCACCACCAGCGCCGCGGTGTGCCCGACCGGGATGATCTCGATGTCGGATTTGGCGAAGCCGGCCGATTCCAGTTTGCCCGCGAGGTATTGCGCGAGGGCCGGAACCTGGTCCTTGCCCTCGACGGTCTGCATGGCGACGGCATGCGTGAGCATGTCCATGGTTTCGGGCATCGCCTGCGCGGTGGTTTCCGCGGCGGCCGGCGCCAGGTGCGCGACAAGCAGGGCAACGCAAACGGACAGGCAGGTGCGCGGCATCGACATGGAACGTGCTCCGATGTTTTGACGTTCCCGAGTATAGCGATCCAGATGGCGCGCTGCCCTTGAAGAGTGCGGCCATGGATGGCCGCTTCTTGATTCTCCCACGCGTCGAGCGCGCCAGGCATGGAGCGGAATCCTGATCGGAAATCATGGACGATTGCACCAATAAACGTTTAGACGTCTAAACGTCTGTTGACAGACAGGCATTCCGCGGCTAGAGTCTGCCGAAACCACCCATCCAGACCGGCTGAGGGACAGGCCCTTCGACGCCGGGGCAACCCGCGGGGAATCGTCCCCGCAAGGTGCCAAGTCCTGCGGAGCCCCGATCAGCACGAGGGGCGACGGGAGATGGGTCGAAGCGCGCGCGCGGAACTCCTCCTTTCCGCGTGCCGCGCCGAGACTCCGACCGCCGCGGGAGAGCAGCACCATCGGCCGGAGAATCGCAATGAGCCCGTCATCCCGCTTCGTGTCGCAGCATCCCGCCCGCAGCACCTGCGCCGTGCGCGCCGGCATCGACCGTGATCCCGCGCACGGCGCGGTGGTGCCGCCCCTGCACCTGTCCAGCAACTTCGCCTTTGCCGGTTTCGACGGCAAGCGTCGATACGACTACACGCGCAGCGGCAATCCCACGCGCGACCTGCTGGCCGAAGCGCTGGCCGAACTGGAACACGGCGCCGGCGCGGTGGTGACGTCCAGCGGCATGGCCGCGGTCGCGCTGGTGCTCGAACTCGTTCCCGCGGGCTCGGTCATCGTCGCCTCGCACGACTGCTACGGCGGCACCTGGCGGCTGCTGGATGCGTGGGCCGGGAAGGGCCGCTTCGACGTGCGTTTCGCCGATCTCGCCGATCCGCTTGCGCTCGGCGCGGCGCTCGACGGAAAGCCGGCGCTGGTATGGATCGAAACGCCGTCCAATCCGTTGCTGCGCATCACCGACATCCGCCACGTCGCGCAGGCGGCGCACGCGGCGGGCGCGCTGTGCGTGGTGGACAACACCTTTCTCTCGCCCGCATTGCAGCAGCCGTTGACGCTCGGCGCGGATGTCGTCGTGCATTCGACCACCAAGTACATCAACGGCCACAGCGACGTGGTCGGTGGCGCGGTGGTCGCGAAGGATCCTTCCGTCGTCGAACAACTGAAGTGGTGGGGCAACTGCCTCGGCGTGACCGGCGCGCCGTTCGACAGCTGGCTGACGTTGCGCGGCTTGCGCACGCTGTCGGCGCGGTTGCGCGCGCATCAGGAAAACGCGGAAGCCGTGGCAGCGCAGTTGCAGGCGCATCCGGCGGTCGCGCGCGTGTACTGGCCCGGCCTGCCGCAGCATCCGGGGCACGAACGTGCCGCGCGCCAGCAAGCGGGTTTCGGCGCGATGCTGTCCTTCGAATTGCACGGAAGCGAAGCGGCGGTGCGCGCGTTCCTCGATGGCTTGCGGCACATCACGCTGGCCGAGTCGCTGGGCGGGGTGGAAAGCCTGATCGCGCATCCGGCCACGATGACCCATGCATCGATGAGTGCGGACGCGCGGCGGATCGCGGGCATTTCCGACGCGCTGCTGCGGCTGTCGGTCGGCATCGAGGACGCAAACGACCTGTGCGCGGATCTCGGTGCCGCGCTGGAACGTGCCGAGGCGGCCAGTCCGTCCGAAGCCAGCGCGGAGTCTTTGCCATGAGTGCCGACGCGAAAGTGATCGTTCATCCCCATTTCCGGACACACGACCGCATCGGCGTGGTGGTGCTCGGCACGGGGGCGGTCGGCGGCGAACTGCTGCGGCAACTCGGGCCGGCCGGTCGTGCCGGCATCACGCTGGTCGGCATCGCCAATTCGCGCGCACAGCATGCGTATCACGGCGGCCTCGGCACCGCGACCGCGCGCGAACGCCTCGTCTCGCACGGCGACCCGCGCGACGACGCGGGCCTGCTGGCCGCGTTGAACGGCTTCGAAGGCGTGCGCCAGGTGGTGGTCGACGCCACCGCTTCGGACGGCACGGCGACCCGGCATGCGTCATGGCTGCGCCGCGGTTACGACGTCGTCACGGCGAACAAGGCGGCGATCGGGCGGGCATTGGCGGACTGGCGCGAGGTGCGCGATGCCGCCCGCGCGGGCAACAGCGTATACGGCGATTCCGCCACGGTCGGCGCAGGCCTGCCGATGCTCTCGACCCTGCGTCGGTTGCACGGCTGCGGCGACCGGCTGCTCGCGCTGGAAGGCGTGTTTTCCGGTTCGTTGTCGTGGCTGTTCAACCATTACGACGGCACGCGCCCGTTCTCCGCGTTGCTTGCCGAAGCGCGCGCGTGGGGCTACACCGAACCCGATCCGCGCGCGGATCTTTCCGGCGCGGATGTCGCGCGCAAGCTGCTGATCCTCGCGCGCAGCGCGGGCCATGCGCTCGATGCGCACGAAGTCGAGATCGAGAATCTCGTGCCGGCGGCGCTGCGATGCGCGGATGCGCAGGAATTCCGCGCGCGCGCGCACGAACTGGACGACGTGTTCGCCGCCCGGCTCGCCGCCGCGCAGTCGCGCGGCAAGGTGCTGCGCCATCTCGCGCGGCTGGACGCGCACGGCAACGCCCGCGTGGGCCTGTGCGAAGTGGATGCGGCGCATCCGGCCGCGCGCCTGTCCGGCTGCGACAATTTGTTCGCGTTGACTACGGCGCGTTATCGCACCCGACCGCTCGTGATCCAGGGCGCCGGCGCCGGTCCGGAAGTGACCGCGCAGGCATTGCTGGCGGATGTGCTGGCGTTGCGCGAACGGATCATCGCGCCGCTGGCGCTGGCGGTGTAGAGGCGCTGGCCGGCGCCGCAACCGACCGGCCTTGCGCAGGAAGCGCAGCCCGACGATGGCCGAGGCGATGACGGCGCGGCAGGATTCCGAACGCTCGCCGCGCTTCAGTCTTCCTGCATCGCGGCGGGATTCACGACCGCGGCTTCGACGTCGGGCGTGCGCCAGCCGCAGGCGAGTCCCCACGCGAAGAAACCCAGCGCGATGATCGCGACGATCAGCAGGTCCCAGCCGTAGGGCAGGTAGCCGTGTCCGCCGAACTTCACGCTGCCTGCCCACGACAGCGCCGCGATCGTGGGGAGGTAGAAGATCAGCCACGCCGCGCCGCGCAGTTGCTGCGCGAAGTGCGTGCGTCCGCGTTGCTGCGCGTAGTACAGCCAGATCGGCAGCGCGACCGCCATCAGCAGGATGATTTCGCCGGTGCGCGGCCAGCGCGCCCAGTACAGCAGTTCGGTCGCGAACACGAACGCGCATGCGGCGACTAGGACGAGTCCGGGGATGCGCAGCGGCCGGTGCAGTTCCGGTGCGGTACGGCGCAGCACCGCGACGCTGACGGGCCCGGTCATGTAGGAAATGATCGTCGCAACGGAAATCACTTCCGCCAGCGTCGCCCAGCCGCGGAAGAAGAACAGGAACACGAACGAGACCGCCAGGTTCAGCCACATCGCCGGGCGCGGGATGCCCCAGCGCGGATGCACCTTGCCGAACACCGCCGGCAGGGTGCCGTTGCGTTCCATGCCGTAGATCATGCGCGCGGTCGTCGCGGTGTACGTGGCGCCCGTGCCGCTGGGGCTGACGAACGCGTCGGAATACAACAGCAGCGCCAGCACGTTGAGGTTCAATGCCAGCGCCAGTTGCGCGAACGGTGAACTGTAATCGAGCGCTGCCCAGCCGCCGGCGGCGAGTTGCGCGGGATCGATCGCGCCGAGGAAGGCAACCTGCAGCATCAGGTACACGATCGCCGACAGCACGATCGAACCGATCACCGCGAACGGCACGCTGCGCCCGGGATCGCGCGCCTCGCCCGCGAGGTTCACCGGGCTCTGGAAGCCGTTGAAGCTGAAGACGATGCCGCTGATCGCGACCGCCGTCAGCACCGCCGACAGGCTGATCGCGTGCGAACCGCCGTGCGCGCCGACATGGAAATTCTCCGGATGGAACGAGGTGAACATCAACACGACCGCGGTGAGCGCCGGCACGATCAGCTTGTACAGCGTGATCGCCGTGTTGGTCTTGGCGAACAGTTTCACGCTCCAGAAATTCAGCAGGAAGTACGCGATCACCAGCACCGCGGCGAACGTCAGGCCGAGCCGGCTCAATTCGCCGGCGCCGCCCGGTGCGTGGTGGTAGAGACCCTGCGCCCAGGCCCACTTCCAGGAAGCCATGTATTGCACCGAGGCTTCCGCTTCCACCGGAATCACCGACACGATCGCGATCCAGTTGGCCCACGCGGCGATGAAACCGACCAGCGAGCCGTGCGAATACTGGCCGTAGCGCACCATGCCGCCCGATTCGGGAAACATCGCGCCGAGTTCGGCATAGGTGACCGCGATGAACAGGATCACCACCGCGCCGATCACCCACGCCCAGATCGCGCCGGGACCAGCCAGTTGCGCCGCCCGCCACGCGCCGAACAGCCAGCCCGAGCCGATGATCGACCCCAGGCCGGTGAACAGCAGCGCCCACGCGCCCACGTGCCGGCGGATGGCGAATTCGTTGGACATGCGGGCTCCCCGATCGGTCCGGCGTGGCGAATCGGCGCATGATCGCAGATCGCGCCGCGCCAGTCAGTGCGGCATCACGCGTGCGGGCGGAACAGCAGGTTCACCATGATCAGCGTCGTGACGAGCATCAACAGCGTGAGCGGCAGGCCCACGCGCAGGAAGTCGCGCGGCTTGTAGCCGCCCGGGCCCGCCACGATCAGGATGGTGGGGCTGGCGCCGGGGATCAGGAAAGTGTTGGATACCGAAATCGCCACGATCAACGCATAGGCGGCCGGGTTGCCGCCGCAGGCGAGCGCGATGTTGATCGCCATCGGCACCATCATCACCGCCGCGCCGACGTTGGAGATCACCTGCGAGAACAGCAGCGCCAGCAAGCCGATGCCAGCCTGCAGCGTCCATTGCGGCAGGTTGCCGACGTGGCGGACCAGTTCCTGCGCGATCCACGCCGCCGCGCCGGTGGAATCCATCGACGCGCCGAGCGGAATCAGGCACGCCATGATGAAGATGGTCCGCCAGTTGATCGCCGAATACGCCTCTTCCATGTTGAGCACGCCGGTCAGCAGCATGCCCACCGCGCCGGTCATCATCGCCACCGACAGGCGCAGGTTGGTGAACAGGCCGAGCGCCATCGCCAGCGCGAAGAAGAAAACCGCATGCCAGATCTTGCCGGGGCGTTGTTCCTCGCTCGGGATGTCGGTGACCGGCACCAGGTCGCGGTCCTCGGCGGCAAGTTGCAGGTCGCGCCAGAAACTGTGCAGCACCAGCGTGTCGCCCGCGCGCAGTGTGGTCTTGCGCGCTTCCTCGCGGCGGAACACCTGGTCGCCGCGATTCACGGCGAGCACGGAAATGCCGTAGCGCTTGCGCAGCCGCAGCGCGCTGACTTCCTGCTTGACGAAACGGGAAGAAGGCGGCACGACCGCTTCGGAAATCCCGGCGCGGCTGGAATTGAACATGTCCGCCAGCGCGCGCAGGCGTCCGCCGACCCGGCAATGCTGCGACTGTGCGTACTCGCTGACCTGCGCGCGCGGACCGAGCACGCCGAGCACGGTTCCCACCCAGATCATCTGGTCCGCGGGCGGGGCGAGGCGCGCCTCGTTGCCGTTCTTGATCGCGAGGATCGGCGGCGCGCCCGGCTGCGTCTCCGCTTCGGCCACGCTCATGCCGACGAGCGGGCTTTCCGCGGTGACGGTGAGTTCGATCACTTCCCCTTCCAGCCCGTACGTCTGCGCGAAATAACTTTCGGTGCGCCCCGGTGTCACCCTGGGCTTCTCTTCGGTTTCCTCGGGCAGCAGGCGGCGGGTGGCGAAGGCGAAATACGCAAGGCCCGCCAGCAGCAGCGGAATGCCGATCGGGGTGATCGCGAACAGCGTGAACGGTTCGATCGTCTGCGCGCCGGTCGGAAGATTGCGGTTGGCGCTGGCGATCAGGTCGTTCAACAGGATCAGCGGCGAATTGCTGATCAGGGTCATGTTGGTGCCGCACAGGATGCAGCAGGCCATCGGCAACAGCAGGCGTTTCAGCGGCAGGCCGGTGCGCGCCGACACGCGACTGACCACCGGCAGGAACAACGCCGCCAGCGCCTGGCTCTGGATGATCGAGGACAGGCTGCCGGCCATGGTGTTGAGCAGCAGCGATACGCGGCTTTCCACGCCGCCGGCCAGCCGCAGGATGAAGGAAGCCGCCTTGCCGAGCACGCCGGTGCGGTCCAGCCCGGCGCCCATGATCATCACCGCGATCAGCGAGATCACCGCGTTGCCGGCGAAGCCCTGGAACAGATCCTCGATCGGCATCAGGCCGGTGATGCCGATGACCACCAGCACCAGCAGCGCGACCACGTCGGCGCGCACCCATTCCAGGATCAACATCGCGACGGTGAAGCCGACCAGCCCGAGCACAAGGGTCATGTCGGGGGTGAGGGTCAGCTCCATCGCGCGGTCGTCGGCTCAGTTCATCGAACGGTGGAGGATGCCCGGAATGCCGCCGCGGCGCATCTCCACCCGCGGGCGGACGACATCGGCATTGCACTCAGACGCGCCCATACAGCAGATCCCATACGCCGTGTCCCAACTTGCGCCCGCGCTGTTCGAACCGTGTCGCGATCCGCCACGGTGGCCGCTGTGCATGGCCGTCGTTCCCGTTGCGATTGCGCCATGCCGGGCTCGCGTCCAGCACCTCCCGCATCTGCGCGGCATACTCCGCCCAGTCGGTCGCCAAATGCAAGAGTCCCCCGGGCTTGACGCGCGTGGCCAGCAACTGCGCGAAGGCGGGCTGGATCAACCGGCGCTTGTGGTGGCGCTTCTTGTGCCACGGGTCGGGAAACCAGATGCGTACTTCGTCCAGCGAGTGCGCGGGGATGGCGTGTTCCAGCACTTCCACCGCGTCGTGGTTCCACAGGCGCACGTTGCGCGCATCGCGCGCGGCCAGTGCATTCATCAGGCGGCCGACGCCGGGCCGGTGCACCTCGATGCCGAGGTAGTCGCGGTCGGGGTCGTGTTCGCTGGCCCACGCCAGCGCTTCGCCGTTGCCGAAGCCGATTTCCAGCACGTGCGGCGCGGTGCGCCCGAACCATGCATCGAGATCGTGCGGTTCCCCCGCGTCGTAATCGATGCCGAAACGCGGCCAGTGCAATTCGAAGGCGCGTTGTTGCGCGGTGGTGATGCGGCCTTCGCGCAGGACGTAGCTGCGGATCTTGCGGCGGGGCGGGGATTCGTCGCTGCGGGAGGTCATGTCGAGGCAGTCCATGGTGCCGGCCATCCATGGTGCGTGCGCCTGCCCGGACGTCCGTGCCCGGCGGTTCGCCGGTGCGGTCGATGTCGTTCAAGGCATCGAGCGGCGCGCGGGTTCACCCGATCGTGCCGTCCAGCGGACTCGATGCGGAGGCATAGCGTTTGCGCGGGATGCGGCCGGCGCGGAACGCATCGCGCCCGGCCTCGACCGCGCGCTTCATCGCGCGCGCCATCAGGACCGGATCGCGCGCACCGGCGATCGCCGTGTTCATCAACACGCCGTCGCAGCCGAGTTCCATCGCGATCGCGGCGTCGGAAGCCGTGCCCACGCCCGCGTCCACGATGATCGGCACGCGCGCGTTCTCGACGATCTCCAGCAGGTTGTAACGGTTCTGCACGCCGAGGCCCGAGCCGATCGGGGCGGCCAGCGGCATCACCGCGACGCACCCGGTCTCCTCCAGTCGTTTCGCGAGGATCGGATCATCCGAGGTGTAAACCATCACTTCGAAATCCTCGGCCACCAGTTGTTCGGCGGCTTTCAGGGTCTGCACCACGTCGGGAAACAGCGTCCTGCGGTCGCCCAGCACTTCCAGCTTGACGAGCGAACGGCCATCGAGCAGTTCGCGCGCCAGCCGGCAGGTGCGCAGCGCGTCTTCGGCGGTGTAGCAGCCCGCGGTGTTGGGCAGGATCGTGTAGCGGTCCGGGGGCAGGACGTCCAGCAGGTTGGGTTCGTCCTTGTGCTGGCCGATGTTGCTGCGCCGGATCGCGACCGTGACGATCTGCGCGCCCGCGGCTTCCGTGGCGCGACGCGTCTCGTCGATGTCCCGGTATTTGCCGGTGCCGGTCAACAGGCGCGAGGCGTAAACGCGGCCGGCGATGACGAGCGGGTCGCCGGGTGGATCCGTCATGGGTTGCGCGAATGCGTTCATGGATTTCTCATTGGGCCGGAAGATTTCTTCGGGGAAACGTCGATGCAGCGCGCCGCGCCATTCACGCCATCGCGTGGACGCCGCTTCTCATCCTCCCCCTACCGCGTGGATGACTTCCACGCGGTCGCCTTCGTCCAGTGCGTAGTTCGCGTGCAGGCTGCGCGGCACGATTTCGCGGTTGACTTCGATGGCCACCCGCTTGCCGCCATAACCGGCTTCTTCCAGCAGGCCGGCGAGGGTGGTGGCCGGTGCGCACTCGCGCGGTGCGCCGTTCAGGAGGATCTGCATCGGCGCATTTTAGCGCGGGGCATTCGTTGACAAAAGAAAACGCCCGCGAAGCCGGGCTTCGCGGGCGTGGAGGGACCCATTGGTCGATCAGTGGCCGTTGTCGTCGTCCTGCTGGTTGTTGTTCTTGTGGTGCGGATTCTGCGGCGGCGGTGGAGCGGGTTGCGCGTGCGGCGGTGGCGGGTTGTTGTGCTGCTGTTGCGCCTGTTGTGCCTGCATTTGCTGCTGGTACTGACGCTGCTGCTGCGCCTGTTGCGCCTGCATCTGCTGCTGGTACTGGCGCTGCTGCGCTTGCCGCTCCTGCGCCTGCTGCTGTTGGGCCTGCTGTTGCTGGATGCGTTGCTGCTGCAGGCGTGCCTGTTCGGCGCGTTGCTGGTCCTGTTGCGCCTGCTGCTGACGCGCTTGTTGTTGTTGGGCCTGCTGTTGCTGGGTGCGTTGCTGCTGCAGGCGTGCCTGCTCCGCGCGTTGCTGATCCTGCTGCACCTGCTGCTGATTCTCGCGCTGCTGGACTTGCCGCGGCTGTGCCTGCTGCGGCTGCGCCTGCTGCACGGGTTGCGCACGCAATTGCGTATCCCGCGATGATTGCCTCGTCGATGACGGCTGCGACGGCTTCGGACCCATGGAAGCCGGCGCATTGTCGTTGCGCTCGGGGTGCGCGAATCGCGCCGAGGGCAATTCCCCCGGACGCAGCGGCTTGGTTTGAGGCGCCGCAGTCGCCGGAGGGGGCGCCGGATGCACCGGCGCCTGGATCGGCGTGATCCGCGCCTGCCCCGGTGGCGACGACGTCGGCTGGCGCACCGGCGTCCCGGGGGCTTGCGGTTGGCCGCGCTGGATCGGCGGAAGTGCCGCGTCGGCGATCGGTTTGGCGGGGACGACTTGCACCCGTTGCGGCTGCGGCCGCGCCGGTTGCTGCTCGCGCATCTGGTGCAGCTGGGTCACCGGGATCGGCGCACCGCCCTGCTTGGCGATGATGCGTTCGCGCGTCGCGAACGGCACCGGCCGCGGCGGCGGCGCGGTCTTCGCGACCACCGTGCGATCGAAAGCGCGCGCAGGCGTCGTGATCGGGCGCGCCGGCGGCCGGATCGCGAGACTGGCCTGGGTCGGCGCGACATGCGGCGTCGTCATGACGCGCGCCTGCGCGATCTCGCGCGGCGGCACGCGCAACACGGCGTTGCGTACGGGCTTGGCGCCGGTGAACACGTTGCGCGGCACCGCCGTGAACGCATGCGGATTGCCGCGATAGACGTAGGCCGCCTCGTTCATCGGCCGGCCGGCGGCGTAGTTGCCGTAGTAATTGTTGATCACCGTCTGGTTGACATAGACGTTGCGGATGTTGGTGACGTTGACGTTGTTGAAGTAGTTGCGGCTCACGCGATACGGCGGCACGTAGATGTCGCGCGGCCCCAGCGGGAACCAGCCCACCGGCCCGCCGCCGCCGAGGTTGATCGACAGCGAGAAGCCCGAGCCGCCGACGAACGCCACCAGCGCGGGCGCGTAGACCGGACGTCCCATCCGCGGGCCCGGGCACCAGCCCCAGCGATTGCCGACGAATACCCAGCGCCCGTAATGGAAGGGCGCGAATCCCCACGGTGCGTCGTCCACCCACGTCCAGCCCCAGGGGTCGACCCAGACCCAGTGGCCGTTGCGATAGGGCGCCCAGCCGGCATAGACCTGCGTGGGATACCACACCGCGCCATAGTCGGGGTTGTCCTGCCACTGGCCGTAATCGTCCAGGTCGTCATAACCGATCACGTCGGGCGAGACATAGCGGCGCGACACCGAATTTTCCCAGCGGTTGTCGCGTTCCTGGCAGAAGCGGTCGAAGTCATCCGGCGACGGCAGGCCGGTGGCGACGACGTTGGTGAGGTCCGAATCGTCGAAACGATAGGATTGCCCGGCATCGACCTCGCGGTTGGCCCCGTTCGAGCCGTAGACCGTGCCGCCGCCTTCGAACACCGTGACCATGGCGCCGTGGCCGTCCGGCGCAATGTCGATCCGGTACGCGCCGGGCTGGTTGGCGATGAACGCCATGGTCGGCGTGTCGACTTCGTAGTTCTGGCCGTTGTCCACGTTGCGCACGCGCAGGTTCAGCGTGCCCTGCGACAACTCCACCTGCGCGCTGTCGTCGCTCAATTGCAGGAAATTGAAGGCGCTGCCGTGATCGATGCGCAACGCGGCGCCGCCGAGTTCAAGCGCGGCAAGGCCGTCGTCGCCGGTGAGCAGGCGATCGCCCGCGACCAGCGGGCGGTTGACGTCCGCGCTGCCCCAGTCGTCGACGCCTGCGGGCGCGATTTCCACATCGCCCGAACTGTAGGCAAGGCGCGCGACGCGATCGGGCGGATCGCCGGAAACCTCCTGCGCGCCAGCCAGGCAAGCAAAGGCGACAAGCGCCGCGGCGAATGCGGGCACAAGGAAAAAACGGATGCGGGACATGACGGACTCCGCGACATCGGCCTGATCGGGGCAGGCCTCCCTGCGCGTCGTGCGCGCGCGTTCACATCACATCGCAGCGGGGCTGAACGGCCGCCTTCCTGTGACCCGGTTGCGGCGGCGCCAGTCAGCCATCGTTGCACCGACGCCGCGGGCATCGCTACCATCGTCGTTCCCGCGCGGGTGTAGCTCAATGGCAGAGCTGTAGCTTCCCAAGCTACTGACGAGGGTTCGATTCCCTTCACCCGCTCCATTCCAGTGATAAGTTGCTGTTTTTACTGGAAAACGTAGCAACGGATTTGATCCTGATTGATGCCG
>JAFEEJ010000186.1 GCA_018241145.1 Pseudomonadota bacterium
AACGCGGCGTGCTGTATGCCGACATCCGGCGCCAGCGCGGCAATCAGTATCGCTAGCACATGCATGAGACGGTGCCGAACGTGCTCGATTTCCCGGCCGAGCTGGTGATGTCCGGCATTGACCTGCCGCGTACGGTCAATTACGGCCTGGTACGCATTGTTCCGGACGCGGCGACCGAGGTCGATCCACGCATGCGCCCCTTCATCGTCGTCGATCCGCGCGCGGGTCACGGCCCCGGCATCGGCGGCTTCAAGCCCGACAGCGAAGTGGGAGCCGCGCTCAAGGCCGGGCATCCGTGCTACTTCATCGGCTTCACCCCCGATCCGGTGCCGGGACAGAGCATCGAGGACGTGATGCGCGCCGAGGCCGCCTTCGTGCGCAAGGTGATCGAGCTGCATCCCGACGCCATCGGCAAACCCTGCGTGATCGGCAACTGCCAGGCCGGCTGGCAGGTGCTGATGACTGCGGCGGTGTGGCCGGAGCTGTTCGGCCCGATCATCCTCGCCGGCGCGCCGCTGTCGTACTGGGCCGGCAGGAATCCGATGCGCTACGCCGGCGGCCTGCTCGGCGGCAGCTGGCTGACGGCGATGACCAGCGACCTCGGTGGGGGCCGCTTCGACGGCGCGTGGCTGGTGCAGAACTTCGAGAACCTCGACCCGGCCAACACGCTCTGGTCGAAACAGTACAACGTGTATGCCAACGTCGACAGTGAAGGCCCGCGCTATCTCGGCTTCGAGAAGTACTGGGGCGGCCACGTGTTCCTCGACGGCGGCGAGATCCAGTACATCGTCGACAACCTGTTCATCGGCAACAAGCTGGCCACCGCCGAACTGTGTACCTCCGACGGCGTGCGTATCGACCTGCGCAACGTCCGCTCGCCGGTCGTGGTGTTCTGCTCCTACGGCGACAACATCACTCCGCCGGGGCAGGCGCTGGGCTGGATCACCGACCTGTACCGCAGTGACGAGGACGTCATCGGCCACGACCAGACCATCGTCTTCGCCACCCACGACAGCATCGGCCACCTCGGAATCTTCGTCTCAGGCAGCGTGGGGCGCAAGGAGCACCGCGAGTTCGCCGCCAACATCGACCTGATCGACCTGCTGCCGGCGGGCATCTATCGCGCGGACGTCGAGGACCGCCCCGCGGGCGTGCCCGACACCGAGTTGACCGACGACAGGTACCTGATGCGCATCCGCCGCAGCGGCGTCGAGAAGGTGCGCGCCATCGTCAAGCCCGATCCCGAGGCGGAGCGCCGTTTCGCCACCGCCGCGCGCGTCTCCGAGATCAACCTGGCGTTGTACCGCAGCCTGTTGCAACCGTGGATGCGGGCGTTGTCCACGCCGGCCTCGGCGCGCGCATTGCAGGTCCTGCACCCGCTGCGTATCGGCTACGAGTGGTGGTCGGATCAGCATCCGCTGGCTCCGATCGTGGCCGGGGCCGCCCGGCATGCCCGCGAACATCGACGGCCGGCCGCGGCGGACAACCCGTTCATGCTGGCACGCGAGTCGCTGTCGCACGCGATCGAACAATCGCTCGATCGCTACCGCGATCATCGCGACGAACTCTACGCTGCCACTTTCGACGCGATCTACGGTTCGCCGGTGATCCAGGCGCTGGCCGGGCGCAGCGTCGGCGACAACAGCCCGGCGCGACCGCACCCCGGCGATTCGCCGGAACACTGCGCCTTCATCGCCGCGCAGCGGGCACGGATCGAGGCCGACATCGCGCGCGGCGGGCTGAGAGAAGCATTCGTACGCGGCATGTGGTACATCTTCCAGACGCGCGGCGAGGCGGACGAACGCCACTTCCGCCACGCCTGGGAGTTCGCCAAGGCGCATCGCCGCAGCCGCGGCGAGGCCGGGCCCGAGATGGACAAGTTCCGCGCGCTGGTACGGCGGCAGGCGCTGCTGATGCGGCATGACGCCGAGGCCGCGCTCGCCGCCATCCCTGCCTTGCTGGCGGATGCGCCGGCTGCATCGGTGCGCGAGGCGGCGGACTTCATCGCCGACACCGTCACCAGTGGTGACGCACTGTCGGCACAGGAACAGGAAAGCCTGCAGCGGGTGCTGGTGTTGTTCGGGTCGCATCCCCGCCACCGCGTCACGCCCGTCGCGAAACGCAAGGCGTCACGCACGCGCGCACCCAAAGCCACCGCGCCGAGCAAAACCAGGGCGCCCGTCAAGCGCGGAACCACCAAAACTGCCGTTCCTGGCAAGAAGCCAAGAGGCCAATCATGATGACCATCCCCGCAGTGTCCGCGTCCGTGGCCAATGTCATCCCGGTGGCGACACTGCGCGGTTCCGCGTGCGACACCGCGTACACCACCGGCAAGCATGCGTTGATCGGGGTGCGCCGCAGCGCGGCCACGCCCGAACAACTGGCCACGCCGATCTGCCGGTTGCTCGGCCGCGAGAGCGACAAACTCTGCGGCGCCTTGCTGGCCGCCGACGGTGGCTGGTCCGTGGTTTGACCGGAGGAGTTTCCATGTTGTTCGACGTCGATGGCAAAGTCTGGATAACGCTGCTGATCGTCCTGGGGTGCCCGGTGCTTGTCGTCGCCCTGCTCAACGTGCTGTTGCGCAACCGCGGCGGCATCAGCCCGGGCTGGGGTGGCGTGCTGGTGGTGTTGCTGGCCGGGGTGATGGCGGTGCTGCTGATCCTGGACAAGATCCGCCTGTGAGGCCATCGATGCACGGCGCCGCCAGGCCGTGCCACTGCAAACCAGGAGACTGTAGATGACCACGACACCAGCATCACCCGTGCCGCCCCCGCTGCAACGCCTGCGCAACCGGACCTTCGACGAACTGGCCGTCGGCGACAGCGCCAGCATCGAGCGCACGCTCACCGCGCAGGACATCGAACTGCTCGCACGGCTTTCGGGCGAGGCGCCCCTTGGCAACGCCGAACCCGCCGGCGACCGGCAGGGGATGGCGCAGGGCCTGTGGAGCACCCTGCTGATCGCATCGCTGCTCGGCACGCGCCTGCCCGGATTCGGCACGACCTGGTTGGGCCAGACCCTGCGATTCCTGCAACCGCCGAAATCGGGCGAGCGACTCTCGGTGCGGGTCGAAGTCAAGGCCAGGGACGCCACCACCCGGCGCGTGACCCTGGCCTGCACCTGCACCAACCAGAATGGCGAGATCGCCATCGCGGGCGAAGCCGAGGTGATTGCTCCCGACCGGAGCATCGAGCGGGAACGCACCACGTTGCCCGAGATCCGGATCGATGTCGGCGGCAATGACGGATTCGAACGACTGATGGCGCATGTCCGGCCGTTGGGTTCGATCCGGGTCGCGGTGGTGCACCCCTGCGATGCGCCGAGCCTGGGCGCCGCGCTGGACGCACACGCCGCCGGCCTGATCGACCCGGTGCTGGTCGCCCCCCGCGCGAAACTCGAAGCGGTCGCAGCCGAGGCCGGTCTCGATTTGTCCGCTGTCGAGATCGAGGACGTGCCGCACAGCCATGCCGCTGCCGCGCGCGGCGCGGAGCTTGCCCGCGACGGAAAGGTCGAAGCGCTGATGAAAGGCAGCCTGCACACCGACGAGCTGATGGCCGCGGTGGTGGCCCACGACTCGGGCCTGCGCACCAAGCGCCGCGTGAGCCACTGCTTCGTGCTGCAGACGCCCCACTATCCGCATCCGTTCATCGTCACCGATGCGGCGGTCAACCTCGCACCCGACCTGCAACAGAAGGCCGACATCGTGCGCAATGCCATCGATCTCGCGCACACCATCGGCGTGGCTGCGCCGAAAGTGGCGATCCTTGCCGCGGTGGAAACGGTCAATCCGGCCATGCCGGCCACGCTGGATGCCGCCGCACTGTGCAAGATGGCCGATCGCGGGCAGATCACCGGCGGCGTGCTCGATGGACCCCTGGCGTTCGACAACGCGGTCTCGATTGCCGCCGCGCACACCAAGGGCATCGTCTCGGCCGTGGCGGGGCAGGCCGACATCCTGGTCGTGCCCGATCTCGAAAGCGGCAACATGCTGGCCAAGCAGCTGATGTACCTGGGCGAGGCCACCAGCGCCGGCATCGTGCTCGGCGCGCGCGTGCCGATCGTGCTCACCAGCCGCTCCGATTCGCTCCAGTCGCGGCTTGCTTCGTGCGCGATCGCGCTGATGCTGGCGCACCGCTGGCGGAGCTCGCCGCCATGAACCGCCGCGTGCCGGAAGCGGAGCCCGCCCGCGCCAACGTTTGAACAAGGAACGAAAACCGATGCCCGACAACGTCATCCTCGCGCTCAACTGCGGCTCGTCCAGCATCAAGTTCGCGGTGTTCGATGCCAACACGGATCCGCTGCCGCGCCAGCCGCTGTGGAGCGGCAAGGTCGGCGGCATCGGCGGCCCGCAACCCGAATTCGATGAAAGCGGCAGCGCGTCGCAGCGCGTAAACCTCGATGCCGAACATCCGACCACCGCGGCGTTGCAGCTGATCCGCGAACGCGTGATGCAGCGGCTGCAGGGCCGGGGGATCGCCGGCGTGGTGCATCGGGTCGTGCACGGTGGCCAACATTATTTTGCGCCGGTTCGCGTGACGCAGCAGGTGATCGATGAACTGCGCAGCTACATCCCACTTGCGCCGTTGCACCAGCCGTTTCCGCTCAAGGCGATGAGCCTGTTGCTGGAGCAGCACCCGGACGTGCCGCAGGTGGCGTGCTTCGACACCGCGTTCCACCGCACCACCGAACCGGTCGAGCAACTGTTCGCGCTGCCGTGGCCGGCGTGGCAACACGGCGTGCGCCGCTACGGCTTCCACGGCCTGTCCTACGAGTACATGAGCCATGCCTTGCCCGAACGTCACGGCGGCGCCGCGCGCGGCCGCGCCATCGTGTGCCACCTCGGCAGCGGCGCCAGCCTGTGCGCGATGCTCGATCTGAAAAGCGTCACCACGACCATGGGCTTTTCCGCACTCGACGGCCTGATGATGGGCACCCGCTGCGGCACGCTCGATCCGGGCGCGGTGATCTACCTGATGCAGGTCGAAAAACTCTCGCTCGACGACGTCGCGCGCATGCTCTACCACGACTCCGGGTTGCTCGGCGTCTCGGGGATTTCCGCCGAACCGCGCGTGATCGTGCAACACGAAGCGGACGCGGGCGAAGCGGGCGAACGCGCGCGGCTGGCGCTGGGCCTGTACGTGCGCCGCATCGTGCGCGAAATCGGCGCGTTGACCGCGGTGCTCGGCGGACTCGACCTGCTGGTCTTCACCGCAGGCGTCGGCGAGCACAACGCGTTCGTGCGCGAACGCGTATGCCGCGACCTCGGCTTCCTCGGCGTGGCGCTGGACGCCGCCGCCAACGCGGCCCATGCGCCCGTGATCTCCGGCGCTGCCAGCAAGGTGCGGGTCGGCGTCGAACCCACCAACGAGGAATGGATGGCCGCCAGCCACGCGCAGCAGTTGTTGAAGGCGTCAACATAACCTCGCAGGAATCTTGTCCGCGCGGCGTATGCGCAAGGCATGCCGGCATTTCCATCGGGCGTTGCGATCCGCGATCGGAACCGCCGTGCGCGAACACGCCGTGCCCGTCATGCCGAAGGCGACCGGCATGACGCCGCCGTCGAACCGCGCTCACGTCCACGCTCGGTCGGAAGTGAAATCGATGGTCAGCCAGAAGCGGCCCGAGCGCGCATCCAGGCGCGTCGCGATCTCGTCGCGCAGACGGTCGACGTCGCCGATGCTGCCGAGCTGGATGTCGGGACGTGCCAGGACATGGATCTCGATGAACTGCATGCGCCCGATCTTGGCGACATGGCTGGTGAAGTCGTCGAATCGGTGTTCGGCGATGAACTGCTGCATCACTTCCTGCACCTGCCTGTCCAGGTCATCCGGCGCGACCTGCAGTACTTCGCGCGCCGCCCGCCATGCGGCGAGCAGCGGCACCGGCAAGGCAGCCAGACTGATGGCGGCCAGCACCAGCGGGTCGATGTACGGGATCCAGTGTTCATGCGCGCCGTTGCGCAAGGACAGGGCAATGACGAAGGACACCACCACCGCCAGGCTCATCACGCCGGTCAGCAGCCACGCCCTCGCATCCAGCGCCAGCAACCCGGATTGCAAGCGGCGCGCATGCACGCCGGTCCAGCCAGCCATCGCAAGATCCACCACGGCCAGCAAGATCGCCCACGCCAGGCCGGGGCCCAGCTGTATTGCATGACCGCCACTCCTGAAACCGATGACGGCATTGGCCAACGCATAGATGCACGCAAGGCTGAGGATGGAGCTGCCCAGCGCTTCGACCATGGGTTCGAGATGCCAGAAGCCATACTGGAAGCGCGGGCTCTGCTCGTTGGTCATCAACCGCAGCACCGCCAATGCCACCAGCGTCTGCGCCACGTCCACGAGGCTGTAGATCCCGTCGAACAGGATGGCCTGCGAACGAGCCAGCAGGCCGCCGGACAAACCGATCGCAGCGACCACCATGGTCGCCGCGATCGACAGTTGCAGCACCCGTTGTTCGTCGCGCGTGCCTTTCATCGATATCCGGGCCTTACGGTTTCAGCACCTCCACTTTGTAACCGGGGTGCGGGTCGCCGTTGTCGATGATAAGGCCGTGCACGTCCGATTCGAAGCCGGGGAAGCGCGCGTTCTGCTCGCGGGCGATTCGCAGCGACTGGATGATGGGTTCGTCGCCGGCGCCGAAACGCTCGCCGGGCATGATCGTGGGAATGCCAGGCGGGTAGGGCACCAGCATGGTGCCGGCCACGCGACCGCTGATCTGTTCGATGTCCACCCGCTCGATCTCGCCGCGCACCAGGTGGTCGTAGGCCTCTGCCGGCGTCATCACCGGCTCGGGCAGGTCCACGTACATCTCGCGCATGACCTGGGCCACGCGGAACTCGCGGTTGAAGGCGTGCAGCGCGTCGCACAGATCACGCAGGCCGCGGTTGCCGCAGGTGGCCGGGTCTTCGTCCACGAGGCTGGGCAACGACTGGTTCAAGGGCGCGTTGGCATCGTAAAGATCCTTGAACGCCATCAGTTCGGTGACGAGCGTGCTCCACTTGCCCTTGGTGATGCCCATCGAGAACAGGAACAGCATCGAATACAAGTTGGTCTTTTCCACGGTGATGCCGCGCGACCACAGGAACTTGCTGAGCACGGCGGCCGGGATGCCCATGCTCGCCATTTCTCCGTCCATGGACAGGCCGGGGGTGAGCAGCGTCACCTTGACCGGATCGATCAGCACGAACTCGTCCGCAAGGTTGTCGAACCCGTGCCAATGCGCGTCCGGGCGCAGGTACCAATCCTTCCGGGAGGTCGCGGGGAACTCTTTCCTGTCGCCCTTGGCGAGCGTGCGTTCCACGGAATCGGGTTGCCAGACCTTGAACCACCATTCGTCGCGGCCCAGGTCCTCGCCGACGTGCAGCATCGCGCGACGGAACGTGATGGCTTCGTCGTGCATTTCCTGCACCAGCGATTTTCCCGCTTCGCCTTCCATCATCTTCGAGGCGACGTCGCACGAGGCGATGATCCCGTAGTGCGGACTGGTCGAGGTGTGCATCATGAACGCTTCGTTGAAGCGCTCGGCATCGAGCCGGCGCGTCGCGGCGTCGCGCACGTGGATCATTGACGCCTGCGAAAAGGCGGCCAGCAGCTTGTGCGTGGATTGCGTGGCGAAGATGATCGCTTCCTGCTCGCGCGGCTTGCCCTTGGCCATGCCGTAGTGGTTCTCGTAGAACGGATGGAACGCCGCGTAGCCGTACCATGCTTCGTCGAAGTGCAGGAAATCCACCGCGGTGCCGAGCTTGTCGGCGATCTTTTCGGCGTTGTAGCAAAGGCCGTCGTAGGTGGAATTGGTGACCACGGCCATGCGCGGCCTGGCTCCGGGCCTGGCTGCCTTCCGGGCCAGCGGGTTGGCCTGGATCATCTCCTGCATCGCCTTGGCGGAAAACTGGTCCAGGCTGATCGGCCCGATGATGCCGTGGGCGTTGCGGCTGGGGGTGAAGTACACAGGGATGGCGCCGGTCATGATGAGCGAGTGCAGCAGCGACTTGTGGCAGTTGCGGTCCACGAACACGATGTCGCCGCGGGCGACGGTGCCATGCCAGACGATCTTGTTGGCGGTGGAGGTGCCGTTGGTGACGAAGAACGTGTGGTCGGCGCCGAAGTTGCGCGCGGCCTCGGCTTCGGCCGCACGGATCGGGCCGCTGTGGTCGAGCAGCGAACCCAGCTCCGGTACCGAGATCGACAGGTCGCTGCGCAACGTGTTCTCGCCGAAGAACTGGTGCAGCGCACGGCCCACCGGCGACTTGGTGAAGGCCACGCCGCCGGCATGGCCCGGCGTGTGCCAGGAATAGTTCGACTCGGCCGCGTGGTGGATCAGCGCCTTGAAGAACGGCGGCAGCAGCTTGGCCATGTAGTCGTCGGCCGCGCGCATCACCTGGCGGGCGATGAAGCTCTTGGTGTCCTCGAACAGGAAGATGTAGCCGTGCACGTACTTGAGCACGTTGCTCGGGACTTTCTCGATGGTGCGGCGCTCGCCGTACAGGAACACCGGCAGGCCGGCGCGGCGCTGGCTGTGCTCGCGCAGGAAGGCGAGCAGGCGCAGGAACTCGCCATCGCTCTCCTCGGTTCCGTCGATGGAAATCAGCACCGCCGAGGCGGCCACGTAGGTGCGCGCGCCGGCGCGGGCATCGTCCATGGTCAAGCCGCACAGCACGCGCTGGTCGTTGTCGCGCAATTCGTCGGCGAGCGCGCGGATGAGGATGCCGTTGATGCGCGGCGACTCGTAGTCGGCATCGATGATGACCACGGGATAATCGAGGGCTTTGTAATACATGGCTCAACTCCTTGGGCAACCGTCGGGTACGCGCGGCGATGGCGCTGTCAGGGCTTGCCCTTCGACACCGGCACGGTCAGCTCGCCGCGACGGCGCTGCTCGCTGAAGAACGGATAGAACACCGTGATGAACAGCATGAAGAGGAAGGCGTAGGTGACCAGGTTGCCGGAA